>NZ_JAOCBT010000040.1:0-16363 GCF_029840045.1 Pseudomonas sp. GD03903
TTGCAGCGCTAGCTCAGATGCCTTTGATCTCGCTCGGATCGACCTCGACCATATAGCCCGGCCCGACATCGAAGAGGATGTAGAAGTCTTCGCCTGGGCGCTTGAAGGTCAGGCTGGAGTCCGCGCCCAGCTTGCCGGGCAGCAGCACCTTGTGGTTGGTGGCGCTCAGCACATCCAGGGTAACGCCTGGCGCGGCGCTGCCATCGGTAAAGCCGCCGACGCAGCGGATCGTCTCGGCATCCAGCGCCGTGCATTCGCAGAAGGGCGCGTGGGCCAGGGCGCTGGTGCTGGCGGCCAGGCCGAGCAGCAGGGCGCTGTACTTGGGGATCGCTTTCATCGATTGCTCCGGGTCTTTTCCAGCCAGGCCACCAGCGACGGCGAGGCTTTGTCGAGAGGGATCTGCGCCTGATGCACCGCGCCATCCCAGCCTTCCACGGTCAGCCACAGCTCGTCGGCCGGCGTGACCCGGGCCGGGATTGTGACTTCGGCGAACTGCTGGTGCGGCGTGCCGGCGAACAGCCCGCCGGCGGCACGCAGGCTGCGTGGTTCGCCGATACGCAGGTAGGCGGCCTTCACCTGTGCATAGCAGCTGTCGCAGAAGGCCAGGGTAAAGGCCTTGACGAAGCCGGCGCGGCCTTCATCTTCCGGCTCGCCGACTTCCCATTCGGCCATGCGCGCGGTCCAGGGGCCGACCTGCAGATTGCCGATCTCGCGCTCGCCCAGGCCGCGCAGGCCACGGTCGAGCTTCGCTTCGTGGAAGTACTGCGGCATGAAGCCCAGGGGAATCAGCACCAGCAGGGCGCTGAGGTGGAAACGCCAGCGCAGCCACAGGCGGCGCAGCTTGCTCTTGCCGCTCATTGGCTGGCCTCCGCGGTGGCCGCGACAGCGATGCGTTCGCGGGCTTTCTGCTTCTTCAGTTCCTTGGCGGTGGCGATCAGGGTGCGCTTGCTCCAGATCATCAGGCCGCTGAGCACCATCATGCTGAGGATCAGGCCGAACACGAACCAGATCAGCTTGACCCACACGCCGCCGAAATCGCCGGTGTGCAGCGGGCGCATGGACTCGGTGACGAACTCCAGCCCGGAGCGGTCGCCGAGCAGGCGGGTCGAGGCGATGCTGCCGTCATAGGGGTTCACCTGGGCGCTTTCGGACATCAGCGGGTACCAGGCCTTGCCGAAGATGGTCAGCGGGTCGTAGGCGCTGGAGGGCAGGCGGAAGAAGGTCGGCTCGAAGCCGGGAATGCGTTGCTGCGCGGATAGCACGGCAGCGTCCAGGCCGATGCGCGGTGGCGCCTTGCCGTCCACGCTCAGTGGGATGCTGTCGCGCTGGATGATGGTCGGCACGCCCTCGCTGGAGATGGAGATGCTGTTGTCGAAGAGCGTCGCCTGGATCAGGAACCAGGTGCCGGTGATGGAAATCACCGCGATGAACCAGATCGACCAGATGCCCATCAGCCGATGCATGTCGCCCCAGAAGATGCGCGCGCCCTGGCGCAGGCGCAGGGTCGGCTTGAGGAAACCGCGCCAGAAGCGCTTGTACACCACCAGGCCGGTGACCAGCGAGGCGAGCATCGGCAGGCCGAGCAGCGACACCAGGTACCAGCCCCAGCTGAAACCGTGGCTGAACGGCACCAGCCACCAGCCATGCAGCGCGCGGGTGAACTGGCGGAAGTCGAACAGCGGCATCTTGCCCTGGATAACCCCGGTATAGGGGTTCACGTAGAGCATGGCGGTAGCGCTGTCGGGATAAGTGACGCTGACCCGCAGCGCAAAATGCGTTTCGCTGGGCGCGCTGATCACGCGCACGGCGGCCTGCGGTTGCTGCTGGGCCATGGCGGCGAGTACCTGGTCGTAGCCCAGGCGTTGGGCGTCATCGTCTGGCGGATTGGCGCGCACGGACGGATCGGCCAGCCAGATGATCTCCTGGCTCACCGTGGCCAGGGTGCCGGTGATGCACACCAGGAACACGAAGAACCAGATGGGCAGGGCCAGCCAGCTGTGGACCAGGAACCAGAGCCTGGAGCGGGATTTCTTGGACATGGGGAATCACGGCCACACAAGGGCAAGGCAAAGGAAAAGGCCCTCGCCGGACAAGGCCGGCGAGGCGCGAAGACACCAAGGAGCAGCGGTGTTCTAGGAATAAGGACGGATGAGATCGAAAAACCGGCCATCTGCAGTTGCAAATAAATGTTTCGGTGCGGTTTTCGCGGTCTTTTCCATTTCTTTACACATTTTCTGTGCGTGTTTTTTGCGGCTCATCCGTCTTGTATGTGAAAGCGATCGATTCGCAACGGAAGCGAACTTCAGCCAGACAACAGGAGAACCGCATGACCTTCTACCTTCGCCAGCTCACGCTGCTGGCCGTGGCGCTGAGCTGTGCGCCATTGGCCAGCGCGGACTACCTGTGGCTGGAACGCAGTGCAGGGCAGAGCGCGAAAAGCTATTTCAGCGAACAGCAGCCCGGCGAGCACCTGCCGGTGACCCAGTTGCAGAATGCCCACGTCGTGCTGGGCGAGGGCAAGACGGCGCCGATGAAGGCTGGCGTCGAGTCCTTCGATATCGGCGCCGTGCCAGCGGGCGATCTGCGCGTCGCCGCCCAGCGTGCCGAAGGCAGCACCCTGACCATTTATCAGGCCCGCGAGGGACGCAGCGAGACCCGGGCGCAGAATGACCTGGAGCTGGTGCCCACCGCGCCCGGCGGCAATACCTTTGCCCTGCACTGGAAGGGCACCGTGGTGCCGGCCTCGCAGGTCAACGTGTACACCTCCGAGCAGTGGAGCCGCAGCCTGAAGCCGGCGGCCGACGGCACCGTGACCCTG
Source organism: Pseudomonas sp. GD03903 (assembly GCF_029840045.1). Classification (NCBI taxonomy): domain Bacteria; kingdom Pseudomonadati; phylum Pseudomonadota; class Gammaproteobacteria; order Pseudomonadales; family Pseudomonadaceae; genus Pseudomonas; species Pseudomonas sp. GD03903. The sequence continues at coordinate 2,819 of NZ_JAOCBT010000040.1, forward strand.
GCCACGCCGTTCCCGGCGCGCTACGTGCTGGAGGTCTCGGCCCAGGTCAACGGCGGCGCCAGCGTCGACGGCAAGCGCTACGACAGCGTGATCCACGTTGCCACTCTGTCTTTCGAGGTGCGCCCATGAGAGTCGCTATCAAAGCCAGCACCCCGCTCCGCCCGCGCCTGCCGCGGCCCGCCCGGCAACTGCTGGAACACGCCGGCCTGCGCAGCAGCCTGCCGCGGTTGAACATCCTCGATGCGCTGGTGGCCTGCCGCAAGGCGACGGCTGTGGAACTGCATGCCTACCTGGAAGAGCCGGGCCTGCCCATCTCCCTCAGCTGCGTCAGCCAGACCCTGCGCCGCCTGCATCTCTCCGGCCTGCTCGAGCGTGACCAGAACAAGCGCTACAGCCTGGCACCCGGAGCGGTGGCGGCCATGGGCAAGTCGAGCGAGTTGCACTGACAGCGAGGTTGCAGTGGATGGCCCTCGAAAGAAGGGCCGCTGGCTGACGCTGGCGGTCCTGTTGGTCGGGGGGCCTGGACGTTCGACCGCGCCGATGACGTTCACGCAGGCAGGAAGGATTTCCGCCGATCATCCGAACTTATCCTTAGGCGATCCCGGTCTACAGTTGAAGTGACAAGTTCTGAAGACCCGAGGGAGTGCCACCATGAGCCAGTTGTTCGAGCCCCTGACCCTGCGCCAGCTGACCCTGTCCAACCGTATCGCCGTATCCCCCATGTGCCAGTACTCCGCCCAGGACGGCCTGGCCAACGACTGGCACCTGGTGCACCTGGGCAGCCGTGCGGTCGGCGGCGCCGGTCTGGTGATAGTCGAGGCCACTGCCGTGGCCCCGGAAGGGCGGATCAGCGCCGAGGACCTGGGCATCTGGAATGACGAGCAGGTCGAACCGCTGCGGCGCATCACCCGCTTCATCGAATCCCAGGGCGCGGTGGCTGGAGTGCAGCTGGCCCATGCCGGGCGCAAGGCGAGCACCTGGGCGCCCTGGCTGGGCAAGCATGGTTCGGTGCCGGTCAGTGAAGGCGGCTGGACGCCCGTAGCACCCTCGGCCATTGCCTTCGACCCGCAGCACACCGCGCCGATCGCCTTGAGCGAGGAGCAGATGGCGACCATCAAGCAGCAGTTCGTGCGCGGCGCCGAGCGCGCCCTGGCCGCCGGCTTCAAGATCGCCGAGGTGCATGCCGCCCATGGCTACCTGCTGCATCAGTTCCTTTCGCCGCTGTCCAACCAGCGCCGCGACCAGTACGGCACCTGCTTCGAGAACCGTATCCGCTTCCTCCTGGAGGTCACCGCTGCCGTGCGTGCGGTCTGGCCGCAGGAGCTGCCGCTGTTCGTCCGCCTGTCCGCCACCGACTGGGTGGAGGATGGCTGGAACCCCGACGAGACCGTGGAGCTGGCGCGCCGCCTGAAGGACTTGGGGGTGGACCTGATCGATGTGTCGTCCGGAGGCACCGCGGTCAATGCCGAGATTCCCGTAGGGCCCGGTTACCAGACGCAATTTGCCGAGCGGGTGCGCAAGGAGGCGGGAGTCGCCAGCGGCACCGTGGGGATGATCACCGAGCCGGTGCAGGCCGAGCATATCCTGCGCACCGGGCAGGCCGACCTGATTCTGCTGGCCCGCGAGCTGCTGCGCGACCCTTACTGGCCGTTGCATGCCGCCGATGAGCTGGGCGGCCAGCCGGTGCCCTGGCCGGCACAGTACCTGCGCGCTGCGCAGCGCGGCACGCCCAAGCGCAAGGCCTACGGGCAGGTTTGACGTTGGCGCGGGTCACGCGGACAAGTGCCACGTGAGCGTATGTGAGCAGGCCGCCGCAGCGCTGGCGGCGGCTGTTCACTCCTTGGCGTTTTCCCGTACCAGGAACAACGGGGGACGAAGCGGGGTGGTGAAGGAGCGATGCTCTTCGTCGCGCTCATTCGTCACCGGGGTACGGCCCACGCTGTCGATGACCCAGCCGTCGCCTTCCTGCTTGAGCTGATAGGCCAGCGGCGCACCTTCCCTGAACAGTCGCTCCGGGCCCTTGCGGCCGAGCGCATAGAGCGAGACTTCGTAAGCCTCTATCTCGCCAGCCTTGTTGCGGCTGGCGGGTACCAGGCGCGCATAGTTGAGCACCGCGGAGCCCGGCAGGCGCCCCAGGGCGTGCTCGCCCAGGTTGGCGTCGGCGTAGAGCGGGTAGTAGGTCGGAGCGGACGGCGTGCTGACGTCGATCACATGGAGAAAGCCATAGCGCCGCCAGTCGCCTACCCCGAAGAGACCGGCACCGCTGCTGGCAATCACCTGGTAGCGCCTGTCCGGCAGGTTGATTTCCAGCAGGCGGCCGTCGCGCAGGTCCAGCCGGGGGAATTTGCCCCAGGGTGTGGCGACGGCGTCGAAGCGCTGCTTGCCCATCACCAGCCAGGCTGATTCTCCGGCGGTTTCCAGATAGGAGGGGGCGTCCTTCGCCTCGGTCCGGTATTCGCTGCCGGCTTTCGAAACCTGGCGGGTAAAGCTGGAGCCAAGCACTCTGGTGGAAGTCTGTTCGCTGCTCCAGAGACTCTCGACGGCAGCGCTCAGGCTTTCATGAGTGTCGGCGTGGGCGAGCGGCAGCAGACCCAGAAGGGGAATCGTCAACCAGTAGCGGCGCAGCCGGTGGTGGAGTGACATGGGGACCTCGCGATCGGGGGAACGGGTCAACGGTGTGCCGCCTGAACGAATACCGGCCCCCACAGGGGATGGCTCGCTTCAGCGGTTCCCAGGTGGAAGGTCGGATCGATCTGCAGGGCGCGGTTGAAAGCGAAGCGGCACTGGATCGGCTGCTCGCTCACGCAATAGCTGAACGCCAGGTACTTGAGTGCCTGCAACTGCACCTGGGTGCCGCCGGCCCACAGGGCTGGCGAGAGGAACTGTTCTTCAGCCTGGGTGTAGTTCCCTGCCTCGTACAGCCGCAGGCCTTCAGCGAAGGTGCTCTCGGCGTTCGCCTGGATATCCTCCGCTGGCGGCACGGGCTCATCTTCAAGGTGATGCCGGCAGCCCGCAGCGGCCGCCAGGCAGGCGATCAACAGGGGCGTCAGGAGAGTGCGCAAAGCTTTCATGGTGTTGTCCGTACGCGAAAAGGGAGGCCTGCCGGCGCTTACTGGAAGGTGTGGCGCAGCGTCACGGACTGGCCAGCGGAAATCTGCAATTGCTGGCTGTAGCTGGGCAGATCGGGGTTACGCAGTTCGACCCTGTGGCTGCCGGGTGACAGTTGCAGCTTCAACAGCGGGGGGCTGATGCCATGCTTCTTGCCGTCGACCCAGACTTCGGCCCACGGCTGGACTGCGACGATCAGCGTGCCGACTGCGGCTGGCACGGGCGCGCTGCGGGGCTTGGCCGGAGCAACGGGTTTCCTGTCGACGATGGTCATGGGCGGCGAGGGCGCGGGGCGTGGCTTGGGTGGCGCGATAACCGGCAGTGTGGGAGTTGCTGGCTTCTGCGTCTGGACCGGGGGCGTTTGCGCGATCGTGTCCGCTGCTGGCGCCTGGTCGGCGGAAGCGTCCATCTCGTGGGGCTCAGCCATCGGCCGTGCCGGGACGGGCTCGGCGAGGCCGGGCGGCAACGGTTCGTCGTCCATGGGTTCCTGAGTGACGATCACGCTGCTTTCCACTGGGCTGTCGGTGGTCGGTTGCGCCTGCACAGGAGGCTGCGGGCTCGGCTCCTGGATTGCTGCCGGGACATCGCCAGGATTGTTGCTGGGCCAGTACTTCCACAACGTTGCCAGCAGCGCGCCGAGCAGCAGACAGATGGCAGCGACGCCGATCAGCAACCAGTTCACGGGGGATTGTGGCGTGGGCTGCTGAGCCGCGGCCGCCGGCACGACTGCCTCAGCCTGGCTCGGTGGTTGAGCGCTCGGCTGTGAAGCAACGGCGGGGCGCGGCGTCACCCTGTAGGCGGTGCCTGGACCATACCAGGAACTCAGCGGCTCGCCGGGCGCCGAATCGGCACGCGGAATACTCGGAGGCTTCCGGGTGTCGGGGGATCGGGGGGCGTTCGCGGTCGGTTCCATCGGGTACATCTTCAATAGGTTGAAGAAGAGGGTTTTCTGGCCTCGTGCGGGAAGCGGGGCACCGGGCACGAGTAGCAAGCTGTGAATATTCGAAAAATGGCCGCGGATCATAGGAAGCCAATCGCCGAGGTTCAAACGCACTCGATGGTTTCCGTTGCCGGGATGGGGATTTGAGGATCAGGTCGCGGTTTGCGAAGGAGACGGCGGCAGCGAATGCGCCCGTGACCAGGAGGTCAGGAAAAGAAATGAAATGTGATATCTGTCGCACAGTGGCGTTGTGATGCTACTCTCACCGGGCTCGCGCAAGGACTGCGCCACACCCCACCAGAGCATCACTGGAGCACGCATGGACGCCTCTGCAACGCCTGCTGTCATCGCTCAATCGGAAATCGCCCTGCTGGCGAACATCCTTGCCCTCGCCACCCGCAACATGTCCAACCTCAGCACGCTGATCACCCAGTTGTCGGTGGAGCTCGGGCATAGCCCCGATCCGCACCTGCAGCGCGTCGGCCAGCGTGTGCTGGCGGATGTGGACGTGCTGGCGAAATCCCTGGATACCCAGTGGGAGCTGATCGGCGCGCTTTCGCGCTTCTGTCCGCTGCTGTCGCGCACGCCACTGGTGAAGCCGGCACTGGTGACGGAAATCCATATCACCGAGTTGCCCGAGCGGGGGTAGGCCGGGGTCGCATTGGGCTTGGAGGTCGGTTTTGGGCTTGGGTTCGCGAGCAAGCCCGCTCCTACAGTCAGCCTCACTTCGGGGCCGGCCTTGCAGGAGCGAGCTTGCTCGCGAACGACAGGCAGCGCCACTGCGTTGCGATCACTCGCCGGCCTGGGCCAGCTCGAAGCTCATCAGCAGCGCCCACGGCGCATCACTGTCGCCGACGCGGATCGGCTGCAGCAATTCCACACGCTGGCCTTTCACCTGTTCCCAGGCCTTGCCCCGGGCGATGGCGCTGCGCGCTTCCTGCGGCAGTTCGCTGGCCTTGTCGCCCAGGCGTTTGGCGTCCGCGTGGGTGACGTAGACGCCGGCGTTGGAGAGCAGGGCGTAGCGGCCGTTGCCCATCGGCGCCAACTTGCCGAGGCTTTCCTGCAACTGGTGCAGGGTGTAGTCGGCGCCGAGAATGCCGAGGAAGCGGCCATTGGCGAACATCGGCGACATGAACGAGGTCATCAGCACGCTGCTGCCGCCAACGCTGTATTCATAGGGCTCCATGAACACGTCGCGACCCTTGTCGCGGGGGACCTGATACCAGTCGCCGCTGCCGTCGGCCTTGTCGTAGCCGACCAGGCATTCGCGCTGGGCCACGCCGCTGCCGCGGTGCCAGTAGGCCATGAGGCGACCGCTGGCATCGTGCCCCGGTGTATGGCTGAACTCGGCATCGCGACCGTCGAAGGCATTCGGTTCGCAGCCGCAGGCGAAGGCCAGCAGGTCGGGGTTGCGGGTCAGGTATTCGTGCATCACTGCGTCGATCTGCTCGCGCTGCGGGCCGAGGTTGCGCGCCTTCAGGCCGAGGATGAAGTGCTTCAGACCGTAGAGCGCGGTGGCCATCACCGCGAAGCGCGCTTCCAGACGCTGGGCCTCGCCAGCCAGCACCACGCGGGCGGTGTCCAGCAGGCTGGAGTGCTCGGCCTGTTCGACATCGGCCAGGGCCTTGGCGCTTTCACTCTTGATCGAGGCGACGACGTTGCCGATGTCGGCGGTGGCGTTGGCCGACTGCGTCGCCAGGCGGCGCACCTCGTCGGCGACCACTGCGAAACCGCGCCCGCTTTCCCCGGCGCGGGCGGCTTCGATGGCGGCATTGAGCGCCACCAGGTTGGTGTTCCTGGCGATCTGCTTGATGGTCTCGGAGACCTTGCTGATCTGCGTCCAGCGAACGTTGAGGTCGGCGATCAGTTGCTTGACCTGGTCGATGGTGGAGCGGGTGCTGGGGCTGTCTTCGGCGCTCGCGGGCCGGCTTTCGAGTGTGCTTGGCATGGGTAGGGACACTGCAGTGGCGGATGAGGGCAGGAGTAGGCGAGGGCTTCTTTCTTCTAATGTCAGCCGCCCGTGGAGGCGCGGCTGTATTACGGCGCTGGGCGTCTGGACGTAGGAGCGGACTCCGTCCGCGATGTTTTCGCGCGGGCGGGAGACTATCGCGGACGGAGTCCGCTCCTACGCAAACGGGATCTGCGGTGCCGGGCGTACCCGTTGACCAGACAGACCCGTAGGGCGAATAACGCGCAGCGTTATCCGCCGCCATGGCTGAACGGCGGATAACCCCTTCCGGGTTATGCGCCCTGCGCTTCCGTTACCAACCCAACTGCTTGTGCAGGCCGAGGGCATCGTAGTAGTCGCCCTGGTAGACGATCTTGCCGTCCTTGACCTTCACGTAGCTCACGCCGTCGAACGACAGCGGCTTGTTGGTGGCCGGGGTCTGGGCGTCCCAGGTGCCGGTGTTGGTGCCGCTGAAGGTCCACTGGAAGGCGATGCCGTCCTTGTCGACGATCGGCTTGCCGTTCATCTTCCATTTCAGGTCCGGCACGGCCCCCACGAACACCTTGATCACGTTGTCGCGCGCGGCTTCACGGCCTTTCTGCGGAGTGCCGACGGTGACGTCGAAATACTCCGCATCCTTGGCCAGGTAGCCGGCGGCCTTCTCGGCGTCGTGGGCGTTCCACGCAGCCATGTAGGCATCGACGATCTGTTTGGGATTCTCTTGTGAAGAGCCTGCGGCCTGGACCAGGCCGGCAAAGGTGAACAGCGACAGCAGGTAAAACGCTCTGACGAGGTGACGCATGCTTGCCTCCGTTGCGGGCGTGCCCGCGGGGTTTCGGCCGGACGGCCGTTGTGTGTGGCGCCACGCAGGGCGCGGCGCCGGCTACATCAGGACAGTTCGCCCACCGCGCGCCAGGCTTCGTCGATAGCCGCATGGGCATAGGCGTCCCAGGCGGCATCGGAGTTGGCGATGGTCACGTTGCCAACCTTGGTGCGGGCCAGGTTCATCAGTTTTTCGCTCTCATCCTCATCATCGAAGAGGCTGTTGGAGAAGTACGAATAGCCGTGCGACCAACGGTTGATGGTGATCGCCTGGATATCCTTCTGATGGTCGAAGCCGGCCGGGCCGAGCATGGCCTGCAACTGGTCGCGGATCATGCCTTCCATGTACTCGAAGCTCATGGCGTAGAGCTTGCCGCGCCCTACGCGGGCCTGGGTGCGTGCATCCATCCCGGCGTTGGGGCTGGTGGGCACGTAGACCATGTGCAGGCCGATGGGCTGGTTCGGGTCGCGCGGGTGGCTGTAGCCGCCGATGTCCACCGGGTAGTCCAGCTTCACGCGGCTGTACGGCTGGCTCGGCGCGTAGATTTCGTGCACGCCCAGCTTCATGAAGCTCTGCCAGTTGCGGATCACCACCTTGGTGTACACCAGCGGGAACTTCACGTTCTGCGCCAGGGCGTGAGACTGCTCGGCGGAGAGGTCACGCAGGATGTAGGGGATGATCATGTTGTAGCAGGCCAGCACGCAGTGCCTGGCGCGCACACGGTGCAGGGCGCCGGCGCGGCTGTAGCCGACGTCCACGCCGCCGTCGCGGTTCTTCACGCTCACCGCGGTGCTGTTCAGGCGCAGGCGCACGGCGTTGTTCGGCTGGTCCAGCTTGGCGTAGTCGAAGGTGGCCAGGACGATGTCGTTCATGTCCTTGCCCGGCGCCACGCCCGGAATCAGGCCGCGCACCAGCAGGCGCGCCAGCGAGGCGTTGCCGTCGGGGAAGTGGTAGATGTACGGCTCTTCCATCTCCGACTTGGCTTCCTCGCTGATCGGCGAAAGGTCCATCGCGGCGAAACCGGGGAAGCCCACGGAGTAGGCCGAATCGGCAGAGACGGCGTCGATGCTCAGCGCGGAGAAGTCGTTGGTGCGGCTGAGGAAGTAGCGGGTGGCGGCCTCGCTCAGGCCCACGTCCTTGCGCAGGAAATCCTGGTAGCTGGTCTTGGCCAGGTGCGCTTCCTTCTCCTCGCGGGTCTTGCCGGCGAGGTAGTCCTTCGGCGCCTCGTGCAGGTCGATCAGCGCCTGGCGGTCGGCCTCGGGCAGCGGGAAGTCGCCGATGAAGGCGCGCCAGCTGCGGGCGTTGAGTTTTTCCGGGGCGATGTCGTCGGCCACCATCGGCGTCGGGTCGCCGCTGACCATCTTCGCCTCGCCGAAGCCGGCCTTGTCGAAGAACACCCCGCGCGACAGGCCCAGGTTCGGGTAGAAGTCACGGTCGAAGGCGGTTTCGAAGCGGTCGACGTCGACGTTGAGCTGCTTGAGCAGGCCGTTCACCGTGTCGCTGTACAGGTGCTTGGGCGACTGGAAGGCTTCGCTGCCGCCGTAGCCGAGGATCATCCGGCCACCGGCCTGGAATTCGTTGCGTTTGGCGTGGCCGCCGAAGTCGTCGTGGTTCTCGATGATCAGCACGCGCGCCTTGGGGTGCTTCTGCCGATAGAACCAGGCTGCGGACAGGCCGCTGATGCCGCCGCCGACCACTACCAGGTCGTACTGCTCCTCGATCTTCAGGCCATCGGTATCGAATACCTTCTTCTCCCAGCCCATCTGGTGCGCGACCTCGAACGCGCCGGGATGGCTGCCGCGCATGCCGGTGAGGGCAGGCGGGTAGTAGCGGCCGGACGGAGCGGCCTGGAGAAGTTGCAGCGGGGTGAGGCCCGCGCCGATGGTGAGGGCAACGCCGTTGAGGAAGTCGCGGCGGGTAATGGTCATGGGAAATCCTTGCAAGGTGATGGCCCGGGGCAGGGCTGTCATGGTTTTGCCCTTCCATGCCGGAAGGGGTTGCGGCATGCGTGGCCGCGCGGCGGTCCCGGTCGAGCGGGGCGCCGTAAAACATCGGGCCCTCGTGTGAGGGCCCGACAGTCACTGCTTAATGCTTGATCATTACGTGACGGATGGCGGTGTAGTCCTCCAGGCCGTACATCGACATGTCCTTGCCGTAGCCCGACAGCTTCATGCCGCCGTGGGGCATTTCGGTGGTCAGCATGAAGTGCGTGTTGACCCAGGTGCAGCCGTACTGCAGGCGCGCGGACAGGCGATGGGCGCGGCCGATGTCGCTGGTCCACACCGAGGAGGCCAGGCCGTAGTCGGAGTCGTTCGCCCAGGCCAGCGCCTGCGCTTCGTCGTCGAACTCGGTGACCGAAACCACCGGGCCGAAGATTTCGCGGCGGACCACTTCGTCGTCCTGGCGGGCGCCGGCGAGCACGGTCGGCTCGAAGAAGAAGCCCGCGCGGTCGGCGCGCTTGCCGCCGGTGACCACTTCGATGTGCGGCACTTGCCTGGCGCGCTCGACGAAGCCGATGACGCGCTCCAGGTGCTGCTCGGTGATGACCGGGCCCAGTTCGGTGTTCGGGTCGTCCTGCTCGCCGTACTGGATGCTGGCAACCGCTGCGCCGAGCTTCTCGACGAACTTGGCGTAGATGCCTTTCTGCGCGTAGATGCGGCAGGCGGCGGTGCAGTCTTGCCCTGCGTTGTAGAAGCCGAAGGTGCGGATGCCTTCCACGGCGGCGTCGATATCGGCGTCGTCGAAGATCAGCACCGGGGCCTTGCCGCCCAGTTCCATGTGCATGCGCTTCACGGTGTCGGCGGTGCCGGCGATGATGCGGCTGCCGGTGGCGACCGAGCCGGTCAGCGACACCATGCGTACTTTCGGGTGGGTGGTCAGCGGCTCGCCAACGCTCGGGCCACGGCCGAACACCAGGTTGACCACGCCGGCGGGGAAGATATCGGCCATCAGCTGCGCCAGGCGCAGGGCGGTCAGCGGGGTCTGCTCGGAGGGCTTGAGCACCACGGTGTTGCCGGCGGCCAGGGCCGGGCCGAGTTTCCACGCGACCATCATCAGCGGGTAGTTCCACGGCGCGATGGAGGCGACCACGCCCACCGGGTCGCGACGGATCATCGAGGTGTGGCCCGGCAGGTATTCGCCCGCGGCGGAGCCTTGCATCACGCGGCAGGCGCCGGCGAAGAAGCGGAACACGTCGGCCACCGCCGGCAGTTCGTCGTTCAGCGCGGCGGAGTAGGGCTTGCCGCAGTTGTTGGATTCCAGGCGGGCCAGCTCCTCGGCGTTGGCGTCGATGGCGTCGGCCAGTTGCAGCAGGAGCATCGCGCGGTCTTTCGGCGCGGTCTGCGACCAGCCGTCGAAGGCGGCATCGGCGGCCAGTACGGCGGCGTCGACCTGGGCCGGGGTGGCCTCGGCGATTTCCACCAGGGTGGTGCCCAGGGACGGGTTCACAACAGCGAGCTTCTCGCCTTCGCCAGCGACCAGTTGGCCGTTGATCAGCAGGTTGGTTTGCATGGTTGAGTCCTCTTGGTCAGGAACGTGGTGCAAATTCGGTTGAGGTGTTTCTTTTTAAGGGCCTGCCGGTTTATGGGCGGCGGGCCTGAGGGGTTCTGTGGGGCCTGTGCCATGCGGCCCCTCACCCTAGCCCTCTCCCGGAGGGAGAGGGGACTGTTCGGTGCCGGCTGAAGCCATTGCGTCAGCCGGCACGCGCAGCTCCCTCTCCCCTGGGGAGAGGGCGGGGGTGAGGGGTTTCGCATGGCACCCAAATTACTTCCCGCTCCCCGCCACGCCCTCGCCACCCTTGGTCAGGTAGTAGGCGCCGAGGATCGGCAGCATGGTCACGATCATCACCAGCATCGCCACCACGTTGGTCACCGGCACGTCGCGCGGGCGGCCCAGCTGGTTGAGCAGCCAGATCGGCAGGGTGCGTTCGTGGCCGGCGGTGAAGGTGGTGACGATGATCTCGTCGAAGGACAGCGCGAACGCCAGCATGCCGCCGGCCAGCAGCGCCGAGCCGAGGTTGGGCAGGATCACGTAGCGGAAGGTCTGCCAGCCGTCGGCGCCCAGGTCCATCGAGGCTTCGATGAGGCTGTGGGAGGTGCGGCGGAAACGTGCGATGACGTTGTTGTAGACGATCACCACGCAGAAGGTGGCGTGGCCGATGACGATGGTCAGGAAGCCCGGTTCGATGCCGAGGGTCTTGAACGCCGACAGCAGCGCGATGCCGGTGATGATGCCGGGCAGGGCGATCGGCAGGATCAGCATCAGCGAGATGCCTTCCTTGCCGAAGAAGTCGCGGCGGTACAGCGCGGCGGCCGCGAGGGTGCCCAGGAGCATGGCGATCAGCGTGGCGACGCTGGCGATCTTCACCGACAGCTCGATGGCTTCGAGCACGTCCTGGCGTGCGAAGGCGACGCTGAACCAGTGCAGGGTGAAGCCCTTGGGCGGGAAGCTGAAGGCCGCGTCCTCGGTGTTGAAGGCGTACAGGAAGATGATCAGGATCGGGAAGTGCAGGAACACCAGCCCGCCCCAGGCGGCGGCCTTGAGGCCGAAAGACGCTTTCTCAGAGTGCATCGAAAGCCCCCAGACGTTTGACGATGGACAGGTACACGGCGATCAGCACGATCGGCACGAGAGTGAAGGCGGCGGCCATCGGCATGTTGCCGATCGCGCCCTGCTGGGCGTAGACCATGCTGCCGATGAAGTAGCCGGGCGGGCCCACCAGTTGCGGCACGATGAAGTCGCCCAGGGTCAGGCTGAAGGTGAAGATCGAGCCGGCGGCGATGCCGGGGATCGACAGCGGCAGGATCACCTGGAAGAAGGTCTGCCGCGGGTGCGCGCCGAGGTCCGCCGAGGCTTGCAGCAGCGACGGCGGCAGGCGCTCCAGGGAGGCCTGGATCGGCAGGATCATGAACGGCAGCCAGATATACACGAACACCAGGAAGCGCCCGAAGCTGGAGGTGGACAGGGTGTTGCCACCGATGCCCGGAATGCCCAGCAGCAGGTTCAGCAGGGGCTCCAGGCCCAGGTGCTGGACGAACCACATCGCCACGCCGCCCTTGGCCAGCAGCAGGGTCCAGGCGTAGGCCTTGACGATGTAGCTGGCCCACATCGGCATCATCACGGCGATGTAGAAGAACGCCTTGGTCTTGCCGGTGGTGTAGCGCGCCATGTAGTAGGCGATGGGGAAGGCCACCGCGCCGCTGGCGATGGACACCGCGACGGCCATCAGCACGGTGCGCTGGATGATGTCGAAGTTGGAGCCACTGAACAGCGAGCCGAAGTTGGCCCAGGTCAGGTCCGGCGTCACCGTCATGGTGAAGTCGTCGAAGGTGTAGAAACCCTGCCACAGCAGCGTCAGCAGCGAGCCGAGGTAGATCGCGCCGAACCACAGCAGCGGCGGGATCAGCAGCAGCGAGAGGTACAGCGTCGGCTTGCGGTAGAGCAGGTTGGACAGGCGGCGCAGCGGGCCATTGCTGGCCGCCGGCAGCGCTGCATTCATCGTCAGTTCCATCTCACGCGCCCTCGTTCAGCACCACCATCGCCTCGCGTGCCCAGCGAGCGGTCACGCGCTGGCCCGGCTGGTGGGCGAGGTCGATGTCGGCCCACTGGCTGTTGGCCTGGCTGAGGCAGAGGTTCTGGCCGTTGTCGAGACGGATCTCGTAGCGGGTCGCCGCACCCTGGTACTGGATGTCGTGCAGCAGGCCGCTGATCTCGATGTCCGAGGTGGCGCGCTCACCGTTGGCGAAAGTGATGTGCTCCGGGCGGATGGAGAAGGGCTGGGCGTTGCCGGTCAGGCTCTGGGCGATGTCGCCGCGCAGTACGTTGGAGGTGCCGACGAACTCGGCCACGAACGGAGTGGCGGGCTTCATGTAGAGGTTGCGCGGGGTGTCGACCTGCTCGATGCGGCCCTTGTTGAACACCGCGACGCGGTCGGACATGGACAGCGCTTCGCTCTGGTCGTGGGTGACGAAGATGAAGGTGATGCCCAACTGGCGCTGCAGTTTCTTCAGCTCGCTCTGCATCTGCTCGCGCAGCTTGAGGTCGAGGGCGCCGAGCGGTTCGTCCAGCAGCAGCACGCGCGGGCGATTCACCAGGGCGCGGGCCAGGGCTACGCGCTGGCGCTGGCCACCGGAGAGCTGCACCGGCTTGCGCACGCCGTAGCCGCCCAGGGCGACCATGCCGAGGGCTTCTTCGGCGCGCTTGAGACGCTCGGCCTTGCCGATGCCTTTCACCTTCAGGCCATAGGCGACGTTCTCCAGCACGCTCATGTGCGGGAACAGCGCGTAGTCCTGGAACACCGTGTTGACGTCACGCTGGTACGGCGGCAGGCCGGCGGCCTCCTCGCCATGGATGCGGATGGAGCCTGCGCTGGGTTGCTCGAAGCCGGCGATCAGGCGCAGGCAGGTGGTCTTGCCCGAACCCGACGGGCCGAGCATGGAGAAGAACTCGCCGTCCTTGATGTCGATGGACACCCGGTCAACGGCTTTCACCTCGCCGAACTGGCGGGAGACCTGGGTGAATTGAACAGCGGGGGTGGTCATGGTGCACGCTCCAAGGGGCAGGATTCCGGCGCGGCCGGGCCCTGCCCGTGAATCTGAGATACGGGTGAATCGATGCGAATTGGGTGGGGCGGGAACTCCCTCTCCCTCTGGGAGAGGGCCGGGGTGAGGGAAGCCACGGCACACGGCCGGGGGGGGGGGGGGGGGGGGGGGGGGGGGGGGGGGGGGG
>NZ_JAOCBT010000041.1:0-15176 GCF_029840045.1 Pseudomonas sp. GD03903
AATCCCCATAATTCGATCCCCCCCTACCCTGGGGTGGATCAGCGACCGGCTCGGGCCGCCACTTCCTCGCGCTGCTTGTCCGAGTCGTGACAGGGCTTGCAGAGCGACTGCCAGTTCTCACGATCCCAGAAGAGCTCCTGGTTACCGTGGTGCGCCTCGATGTGGTCGACGACGCTGGCTGCCGACGTCATGCCTTTGCGCAGGCAGTACACGCACAGCGGGTGATCGAGCAAGTACGCCTCTCGCGCCTTCTGCCAGCGATAGTCGTAGCCACGCTGGCCGGAGGTCAGACCGGCACGCCAGGACCCAGGCGCAGCAGTTGCGAGGCGTGGCCGCTGCTCTGCCAGCTTCGGGCGCAGCGTCTTCAGCCGTGCCATACCTCAGCTCTCCCGCCTGGGCAGCTTCCACTCAGCGAAGCGGTCTGCGATGTCGGCCAGCTTCTTCACTCCCAGGAAGCCCGTGAACACACCGGCAGCAGTGGCCATGCTCTGAGGCAGACCAAGCCACTCCATCACCGGGATCAGTCCCAGGGTGATCAGTGTGCAGAGCGCAGCCTCGAGCAGCGCCTGGCGACGAGTGCCGCCACCGTAGATAACCCGGATCAGTGCAACCAGGAAGGACAGCGCGCCGGCGTACAGCACGGGCGAGTGCTGGCTCAGCCAAGCAAGCACAAGCGCCCACGTCTCCGGTTTGTCGGGCATGTTGGCCATCTCGTTATCCCCTCTGCGGGGCTCAAAGAAAAAGCCCAGCTCGATGGCTGGGCCTTGATGTGGGGTGCAGGCGGCAGGTGCTGATCTCCTGCATGGACTCATGTCGATGGGTAGAGGCTCGCGGGTCCGTGACGCTCTCGAAGCACATCAGCCTGTGCATTCACCTGCATTGAGTGCGTGTCTTTCCACGCCATCCGATCAGGCCGACCCCGGAGTCTTGCGAGGAATGGCAGGCCGCCTGATCTGCCGGTGTTTTCCCGTATCACCGCACCGCCGGCAGACGGTGTTCGGCTCCCCCTTGCGGGCCGTGCCGACCACGGGTCCCAATCACTGGGCAATAAAAAACCCGGCTCGGTGGCCGGGTTTTCTTCTTTGCGCAGCAAGCTGCACTCTATGGCATACTGTATGGTTTTTCCCCGGGGAAATCAAGCAGCCAGTTTCATCCGCTTCGCTTCCAAAGCGCCATCCACCCAAGCGACTCCTGCCATGACCGTCTGCCGAGCACGCTCCTCGCCCATCCCGAGGGATACGCCCACCTGCTTGTAAGTCTTCCCCGTGGTGTAGTAGCGCATCAGGGCCTCGCCACGCTCGGGATGGCGCTTCCCCAACATGGCTACCAGTCTGTCTATCTCCAGCCCTTCGTCATCCGTCAAGCGAGCAGTCGGCAGAGACCAACTCGGGGCCGCGCACGACAGGTTGCCAGTCCCCTGCCTGACCCAAATACCCCATTGCTCCAGCAAGCTCTCGGTAGCTCTCTCGCTAATCATGCTGCTCCCCTTTTCAGCTCGCGCACCTTGGCGCGGAAGTGGGCCTTCAGGGCCTTGATCTGTTCAACGCTGAGCTTCAGCGGTTCGTGCTTGCCCTCAAGACGCGCCACCCGATCGGCGCCGATGCGCTGGATGAGGCGGATCCGGTACTCCAGGATGTTCCCGGAGAGTTGGGTGTTGCAGGGCGAGCACTGCTTGTGGACGTTGTCCTCGTCGAAGCGCAGCTCAGGACAGGCTCCCACTGACCGGTAGTGCCCAGCGTCGTATTTGCCGGCGTGGTGCCGGTCGCAGCTGATGCAGGGCTTGTCGGCGTCGCGCAGGCGGATGTACTCGTTGAAGGCATGCTGAGCCTCTTTCAGGTGGTCCGGCCTGCTCTTCAGCTTCTCCTTGCGCTCCTTGATCTCGCGCCTCTCTCGGCGCTGGAACGCGATCCGATCCTTCTCGCGCTTCGCTGCTGCCAGGTCCAATCCGCACTTCGGGCTGCAGACGGACTGCAGCTGACGGTCAGGGTTGAAGGTCGTCCGGCACTGCTTGCACTTCTTTGCCTTGGGCTGCTTCTGCAGGGTCTGGCGCATCGTCAGTCCCCCGCCAGGTGAGAGCCGCCAGGGCCCTTCTTGTTGTTCCACTGGCTTTCCTTGTCGCCGGCGATGACGGAGATGCGGATGCGCTCCGCCAGGTCGTTCTCGGCCTTGTTCACCTTCGCGCCAAGGGCTCGCGCTATCTCCTCCAAGCTCGCCTCATGACCAGGCTGCGCTACCCAACCGATGCCCTTACAGTCCTCGCATGGCAGCTGGTAGAAGACCCCCTCGACGACGCCCTTCGACATGCAGGTGCGGCAGCGCTGGACCGGAACCAGCTCCTTCTTGAAGTCAGGCCCGCTCTTTTTCCGCATGCGCCCTCCGCTTGATCTCTTCGTCCAGGATGGTGATCTCGGTGCGAATGGCGCGCTCCTGCTCCTGCAGCGTGCGGAGCCTGGACCAGTCGGTCTTAGCCACTTTCCGGGCGCGGAGCTTTGAGCCGCCGCGGGTGCGCTTGGTCGAGATACCCGCGGCGTAGCGCTGGCTCGCGCTGTTGAGCTTCGCTCGCCCGGCACTCTCAGTCTTTGCGGCCAGCAGCTGCTCACCGGTCATGGCGGTGATCTGCTCAGCGGTGAGGTGTTGGTCGCTCATCATTCGGCTTCCCCTTGCAGGCTCTTCAGCAGCGACTTGAGCTGGCGATAGCCATCCAACGACTTGGCGTTCGCCTCACGGTCCTGCTCTACCATCAGAGCCACGTCCTCGGCGCGCTTCGCCAGCCGCTTCAGCCCATCCCCTGCCGCGGCGATCTCGCTGGCCAACTCGCCGAGCATCTCCAGCGGCGAGGCTACGGTCTTTGCTTCCACTTGCGGTTCGGTTTTGGTGGCGGCTGCGGCCATCTGCGGCTCCTTGGTCTTCTGCTTCTGCTCGACCGGGATGCGCTGGTAGGCGTCGCGGCCAGTTTTCTTGATCAGGCCGGCATCCGCCAGCGACGTAAGGCAACCGGAAACGATCCGGGCGTCTGGGGTGCTGCCGGTGATATTGCGCAGCGCTGTCATCACCTGGAACGAACTCCAGGCCTCGGCGATCGGTACGCACTCGAAAACCTTCTTGGCGATTCCGGTCTGCCCCTGCATCAGGGCTTCTTGCTTGGCAGGCGTCATGACGGCACCTCGCTGGCTTCCATGTCGGCCTTGATGATCGCCACCACCTCGTCCCGCGTGGACAGGTAGAACGATGGCTCGCGACCACCTGGGCGCGTAACCGTGTAGCGGGTGGCTGGCAACCGGCACACGGCGACGGTGTAACCGGCATCGGTCATCCAGCATTCAGGGACTTGGCTGCCGTCGGCGTTGCGCTTGGCGCGCCACTTCAGGGGCGTCAGGTCAGGCATGTCTTGCTCCTTTGATCTTGGCGCGCAAACCGGCCAGGGCGGCATTGCCCAGGGCTACGTCGGCCACCTTGCGCGGGGCGGCAAGCGCTGCCACCGGGACTGGCGGGAGGGTGTTCCCCTTGGCGATCTCGCGGCGGATCTTGGCGTACTGCTGCTCCAGGGCCTTCAGGCCGAGCTCACGGGGTAGGTTCTGGATCGCGCTGAAGCCAGTGCGAGCGGCAGCGTGGTAAACGGCGGCATGACTCCAGGTCGCACCACCGACGGCGGCCGGGTGAGTGTTCGCCAGCGCCTCGCGATACGCCGACTCAAGGCTGGGCAGGCCAAGCTGATCAGCGGAGAAGCACCAGTCGACGAAGGTCGCCGGGCTCGGCACGAATGCGCTCTTGCTCTGGCGGAGGACGCGCACGCCGTTGTCGATCAGCTCGCGCTGGCTCAGTCCGGCCGAGATGAACTCCGCCAGCCACTCCTCCTTGGCCTTGCCCATGACCACAGGGCTTTGCCAGGCCTGCCGCCAGCCGGAGCAGATACCGCGAATGCGGTCGAACAGTTCGTCGATAACCTCGCGAGTGGCGTCGTCGACCGGTGCGGTCTGGCCAGCAGGAGCGACCGGAGCCGCCGGCAGTGGCTTGCCGCTGAGCTGCGCGGCGATCAGGTCAGCGCGACGTGGGCCGGTCATACCTTCACTCCCTTCGCGCCCCATGGCTGCGGCTCATCGCCGCCGGCGGAGATGACGCGCTCGCGCTTGATCCACTTCGCCAGTTCGTTCGCCCAACGCTTCGAGGTGTGGGCGATATCCGGAAGCGCCACGTAGTGGGCCTTGAAGCAACCGACCACCTCGGCGGTGACCGCCTCGACAGGGATACCCATCAGGCGAGTCTGAGCTGCCAGGTCTTCCGGGTTAGGTTGCCACTCCTCGGTCATCGGGAAGCGCTGTCGGTCATCAGCGGAATCCGCCTCGCGCTGCAGCTGCTCTTCGGTTCCTTGATGGTTCAATGACGGATTGGGTGCAGCTCCTTCACCCCGTTCGGTCGTCAGATTCACCCCGTCCTGCTGTGAGCTGCACCCCGTGGGCATTTCACGGGGTGCGGGAGATTCACCCCGCTCATCAGCACGGGGTGCAGCAGCTTCACCCCGCGACATGATGATGTCGTAGCAGGTCGGGACGCGGTCGCGACGGTTGATGTAGGCCGCTGCTACCGCCCGATTTCCCTCGACAACGATGCCCTGCTCTTCCAGAACCCGAAGCTTCGCCTGCACGGTGCGAGCAGACAGCCCGGTGTCATCAGCCAGGGATGCAACCGAGGGGAAAGCGCCCCGGCCGTTCTTGTCGGCATAGTTGGCCAGGCAGAGCAGGACGTGCCGCGCCGTAGGGTCGGTCACCAAGCGCTGCTCGAGCGCCCAGGTCATTGCTTGGACGCTCACGCCTCGATCTCCATCTGATACTTCGCCCACAGGCCGGCGATCCACTGGACACCCTTGGCGGTGAATCGAGCCTGCGCATAGCTGTGACTGTTACGTTCGCTGGTGCCGGTTTTGATCTCGAAGCGGCCGGCATCGAGGTGCTGACTGCAGGGGGTGAGCGCTCCGCCGAGGTAGTACATCACCCCCTTGCTGATCAGCATCTGCTTGAGTTGATGCTCCTTCGCTTTCAGGAGCTTAGCCACCTGGCGGAAGCCCATCGACCCGGTAGCGTCGACGTAGCGGTCCACGAACTCCGCCTTTGGCGCTGCGATCAGCAACGCCTCTTCGGCAGCCTGGCGCTGCTCGAACTGCTCAGCCCAGGCTCGTGCGGCTTCGGCCGGGCTAGCGAAGTTCGGAAGCCGGTGCGCAGAAAGCTGGCCCTCTTCCAGATCCTGCCATCTATCTACGACTCGGGCTCGGTGCTCATCGCTGTAGCCAGCCACGACAAGATGCGTGTCCCGCTCGATCAGGTCGTAAACATCAAGGGGGCGGCCGCCAGTAGACTCCCGGCGGGTTTTACGACTTGATCGTAAAAGCCCCTTATCGAAGAGCCGTTCAATCGTGGTTACCACGTCGTTGTGACGCGCCTCGACCAGATCGGCAATCTCGCGAGACGACATAGTGCGCGCCACGATCTGCACGAACTGATTTCGTGGCGCGGTGTTGCTGGTGTCAGAAATGGTGTGCATACTTCCTCCTACCTCCTGAGGTATGAACCCCGGCGCCGTGTCCCCACACCTGGCCGGGGTTTTGTTTTTATCGGGACCCGACTTTCGCGCGGGCAGTCTCGATGACGATGTCGATCTTCTTCTTCGCCTCCTCCCCTTCCCGCTCTATCCGCTTCGCCTCGATCCGGGTAACCACCCCATCCTCCAGCGCCTCAATGGCTGCCTTCGTTACGTCAGCTGCCTCGCTAGCCAGCGCCAGAGTGGCGTTCGCTAGGCTGTCGGCCGGCTCAACTGAGCGCGGCACCAGATCGAAACCGAAAAACTCTGCCCAGGCCTTCAGCGGACGAAGGTCCTTGGTGAAGTCCATGATTCGGTGGAGCTCCTCCACGTTCATCTTGTGGCTGTCGTAGTCGGGGTTTGCCTTCTGCGAGAGCAGCGTGCGCGAGGAGAACGAAGCGCTCTGGGCGATCTTGGTTGCCCCGTTTTCGTCAACCACGTCGTAGATGGCGCGCATGATTTCTTGCATGTAACACCTCGAAATTTGTTACGTGGCTTGGCCGCGCTAACGCTGGCAAGCTGATCTCAATAGGGAGCCGGACGCACCGTGGTATCGTTTTGCTTCCACACGAAACGGCCAAGGAGGCCCGGCATGACAAACGAAATTTCTGCCAACCCGGTAGCTGGATGGGAGGTGAAAACAGTCCCAGCAATGCAGGCGCTGCTGATTGAGTTCAAATTCATTTCGACGCCTTTTCAGCGCCCGGATGAGGCGCAGTCAACGCCGACGCTGGCGGTGACGGTTCAACAGGCAAAAGAGCTGATTGAGGTACTGAAAAGAGGAATATCGGTTGTCGAAAGCGGCGGCGATACGTCACCCCCAGGTCCGAGGCACTAACCACCAAGGGTGGAAGGAGGGTTGTCATTGGCGGCTCTCCTTCGACTCATCGACGCAGCGCGAATAGAAGTCTCGGCGACTCTGTTCGTCGTCTCGCAGGATTGACTTGCCAGGCTTGGGCTTGGCCAGCTCGCCGGTCAGAACCATCTCGCGGGTCATGTCCAGGAAGCGCAGAACATCTTCCTGGCTCATGTCGGAATCGAACTGGATGTGCGCCTGAGGCCACTTATCCACCAAGCGGACGCTGCTGGAGCGGCGAGCAGCCCCGTGGCCGGCAACGAAAGCCAGCAGTGCGACGAGAGCAGTCATCCCGAGCAATGCGATGTCGGTCACTGGCTCTACTCCTATGCAGCTGATTTTTTGGGGGATGCATTGGTGCGAAGCGCGACCGGATCGAGGTGCTTTCCGCGGGCGAGTGCCAGTTCGGAGATCACCTCGGCGTAACGCGTTTCGCCGGTGTATTCGGTGCGGGGGAGCTGGTCGCTGCGGATCCATTTGTCCACCGCCTGGCGGCTCTTGCCGCACGCTTTGGCAACGGCAATTGCGCCACCGGCGAGGCCTACAGCCTCTGCAACAGAGCCTTCTCGGCAGGTGAATGGAGTTTCCATATTGAGCCTCGCTCATCAACTTACGGTTGATATTAATGATCAACTGACTGTTGCGCAAGTTCTGTGCAAGCATCAACCAATGGTTGAGACTCAAGAGATACGGGACGCCTTCGCGGCGCGCCTGAATAGAGCGCTGGACGGAATGCCCGAGATCAGGCAGGAGCGCGGCCGCAATGTCGATTTGCACGGCGCGCTGGAGAAGCTAGGAGCTAGAGCGAAGAAGCAGGCCACTCACAAATGGTTGACCGGCGCATCGATCCCCGAGCGTGACAACATGGAACTGCTGGCGCGCTGGCTGGGTGTTCGCGTCGAATGGCTGGAATATGGCCTGGGCGAAATGCGTGAATCTGACCAAGCGAAGCCAGAGCCAGAGCCTTCGGCGGACTCATCCGATGACGAATACATTCACGTCCCGCTGAAGAGCGCCAGGGGCGCAATGGGCCGCGGCTACGAGAACCCCTACGTCGAGGTGAAGGGGCATCTGGCATTCAAGCGCTCCTGGATCAAGGCTAGGGGCTTGAATGCGAAGTACCTGGAAGCTTTCTATGCAGACGGCGACAGCATGTACCCAACGATCAACAGCGGCGACGTGGTGCTTCTGAACAAGGCCCAGAAAGAGCCCGTCCACAACAAGATCTTCGCTCTCAATGGTGCCGACGGCGTGATCATCAAGCGCCTGTCGTATGCGAGCGCCGTGAACCAGTGGGGGCTGATCAGCGACAACCTCGACAAGCGAGAATTCCCGGACCAATGGCTGGACGAGGATGACGAGCCAATGTCACTGATGGGGCAGATCGTATGGAGAGGTGGGGACTTGTAGGAAGGGTGACCAGTAATGCTGGTCATTGATAGTTGTATAGGGATCCCGGGGAGGGAATCATGGAGTTCGAAGAGAAACTAGCCAGCCTATCCGCCAAGATTCGCCAACAGAAGTCGGCCATCCAAACGGAAGAAGCGACCAAGACAGCATTTGTCATGCCCTTCATCCAGTCAGTTCTAGGATATGACGTATTCAACCCGCTCGAGGTTGTTCCAGAGTTCACCGCGGATATTGGCACCAAAAAAGGCGAGAAGGTCGACTATGCCATCCTCAAGGACGGCGAAATCCAGATTCTCATCGAAAGCAAGAAGATCGGTGAGCCGCTGAATATTAACCACGCCAGCCAGTTATTTCGGTACTTCCACGTCACGAACGCCAGGATATCTATCCTGACTAACGGCCAGGTCTACAAATTCTTCACTGACCTGGACGCCCCAAATAAGATGGACGAGAAGCCATTCCTTGAGTTGGATCTTCTGGATATCGACGACCACGCGATCCCAGAACTCCAGAAGCTCACAAAATCAGCATTTGATGTCGAGTCGATCATCAATGCTGCCGGCGAACTCAAGTATGTCGGCCAAATCAAGCGTGTCCTTGCTTCGCAATTTAGCCAGCCTGATGAAGACTTTGTTCGATTCTTCGCCTCTCGCGTATACGAAGGGATCATCACCCAGAAGGTGCGCGAGCAGTTTACCCAGCTAACCAGAAAGGCGGCCTCGCAGTTTCTAAGCGACCAGATCAATGAGCGCCTCAAGTCTGCAATCACCGGTAACTCTCAACCGATCATTGTGACCCAAGCTCAAGCTGAACAGCCGGCAGCAAAGCCCCAAGAAGAGGCAGAAGAAAAAGACAGGGTGGTTACCACTGCTGAAGAGATCGAGGGCTATACCATCGTCAAGGCCATCGTGCGCACCGAAGTCGACGTAAAACGCATTGCTGCTCGTGACACCCAGAGCTACTTCGGCATTCTTTTGGATGACAACAACCGCAAACCAATCGCCCGCCTCCACTTCAACCGCGCGCAGAAGTATCTCGGGACATTCGATGCTGATAAGAACGAAACCCGCCACCCCGTCGAATCGCTGGATGATATTTTCGCCCATGCCGATGCCCTGAGGGCGACCGCGAAGTCATACGATTCGCCTGAATAGGAAGCCGATAAAGCCCCGCCTAGCGGGGCTTTTTGTTTCTGCTCCGCTCTACCATGCGCTCTCGTCTACCTGCCACCGAATGGTGATAGCGCCCTCCTCCCCATCCTCGATCTCCAGCCCATCGTTTGAGCGCATCTCTTCCAGCAGCCGCTCCCAGTCTTCCTGCGCCTCCTCTTCCAGCTTGCGGATCGTCACCGCTCGCACCCGCTGTACCGGTGGCGAGCTGATCAGCCGCTGAAGCCTCGCCACTAGGACCTCGTAGCTACTCGGTGCGCGGGGTTCCTGCCTCTTTGCTTGATTTGCCATATCAACCTCCTGTTGCTGTATGAATATACAGTATTTCCTCTCTCAGGCTCTTTGCAAGCGGGCCGCGTAGAAAATTTTTCCCCTAGAAAATCAACCAGATATCAACTGATATGCGAAATATCAACTTATGGTTGTTGACACAAAACAACCACTGGTTGATATTTATCCCACGCCACGCAATCCACCGCGCTGGCAAGCCCTTCGGGGCCAGGCAGAGATGCCTCGGCGAAGCCGGAACGCTCTTTTCACAATTCGGGATCCCATGCCGGCCTCTGGTAGCCGGCCAGGCTCAAAGCTGACGCGCTGCATCTGGAATCGCGCGCCGAGGGTCTGCACTGCTAACGCTCCCTGCCGGAGCCCTTGAGAACGGGGATCAGTACCGGCACAGCGGACAGGCGCCGAAAGCGCTTGCAGTGAGAACAGAAATCATCGCCCAGGCACAGGTGGCGAGTAACGGTGCCCAGGAAATACGACTGCAGCGCCCGGCACGCCTGCGCCACGGTTAACCACCACACCAGACGCACCAACCGCGGGTTGTAGAAGCCCAGTTAGGCGAACGCGGAGCAACACCAATGCATCACTGAAGCGCCTTCACCCGAGGGCGCTTTGGGATGCGAAAGCATCTTCCCCCTTGGTTTTGCCCGGCTCCGGCCGGGTTCTTTTTCCGCCCAGTCGAGCACAAGGACAGACCATGAGCATCCCCGAATCCATCAAAGCATCCGATCTCCCCGCCTTCGGCCAGCCTCTGGCCGGTGGCACCCTCTTCGCTCGTCAGTGGTACGGCGACAAGGAATACGCCCTGGTGGCCCTTGCTGCCGACACCGAACTCTCCGGCGCCTGGGGCAAGTATGACCAGGATGTGGATACCAACCACGGCGACGGCGAGGCGAACACCCGCGCCATGGCCGAAGCCGGCAGCGAGATCGCAGCCAAGGCCATCGCCCTTGGCGCTTTCATCCCGGCGGCCCTGGAGTCGCACCAGATGATGTTCGCCAAGCAGCAGGGCTACCTGACCGGCCTTCGCGAGGACCGCTGGTATTGGACCAGCACGCAGTACTCCGCCAACGGCGCCTACGGCGTGGACTTCGAGGATGGCTGGCAGAGCCACGACGTCAAGGACGTCGAGCGGCTCGTCCGCCCCGTCCGCAAGATTCTCATCCTCCACTGATTCATTCCTTCAACCCTTCTGGAGCGACACCATGACCGAGATCATTACCAGCGTTTCAGCTGCAGAACTTCCCGCCATTGGCGCGGCGCTGGCCGGCGGCATCTTCGCTGGTCGCTACTACATCAACGAACAAGCCCGTGCCTTGGTGGTGCTCTCGCCTGAGCAAGAGTTCGAAGGCGCCTGGGGTGAGTACGGTCAGGATCTGGCCGGCACCCACTGGGTGGATGGCGAGGCCAACACTCGCGCCATGGCCGAAGCCGGCAGCGAGATCGCAAAGAAGGCCCTGGAACTGGGGGCCTTCATCCCATCCTGCCTGGAAGGTCAGCTGGTCATGGCGGCCAAGCATGCAGGCCTGATCACCGACCTGCGTGAGGATCGCCTCTACTGGCTGAGTACGCAGTGCTCCGCCGACCTCGCCTACTACGTGGACTTCGAGGGTGGCTGGCAGTACCACGACGTCAAGGGCGTCGAGCGGCTCGTCCGCCCCGTCCGCAGCCTCACCATCCTTCAGTAATTCACTCCTTCATTCCTTTCACCTGCAGGCGATTCGCGGGACCGCGCCCACCGCGGCCAGTCCAGAAGCACGCCGGGTAAGCGCCGGCCGCCTGCACCCTATTTCGAGGATCACAGATGAATGCGCAGCAACCGCCCGCGCTGAAGATCGCGCGCCTGAACAACCTGACCATCAACTACTTCGGCCCCGAGGTGAAAGCCGAGCCGACTCACGGCGTCGTGCTGAGCACCTTCGAGTCGGTCAGCAGCATCCCTCCGCTCGGTGCCTACTGGCCAGGCGAAGGCGGCCACAACGCAGGCCTGGTGCGCGGCGAGAACGGCCAGCGCGACTACTACCTGATCGTTGCCGGTGGTGCTGCCGCTGAGTTCCGCGCGGAGTACGGCGGCTACGAGCACAAGACCGATAGCGCCGACAGCGCGAGCGACGGCCAGGCGAACACCCTGGCTCTGCTGGCCGATAGCGAGGATCACCCAGCCGCCAAGCTGGTATCGGAGTACACCGCAGACGGTCATTCAGACTTCTACCTGGCGGCCCGCCGTGAACTGCAGGTGGCGGAAGCCAATGCGCCCGAGCTGTTCAGCAAGGGCTATCACTGGTCAAGCACGCAGTCCTCCGCCTACCACGCCTACAGCATGGGCTTCGAGGGTGGCTGGCAGAGCCGCAGCTACAAGAGCTACGAGCGGCTCGTCCGCCCCGTCCGCAGGAAATTTCTTTAGTCCTTCAATCCTTCATTCATGGGCGCGTCAGCGCCCTCGCTTTTTGAGGTAGCCAGGATGGCGCTGCATACCGATCTGGAGATCCACCGTAGTGCCGAGGAGTTGCTCGGTGTGACCTTCAAGCTGGTGCGCCATATCCCGCGGGACATGAAGCAACTGATCGGCGGCAAGCTACGCGATGAAGCGCTGCAGGTTCTGGTGCTAATCGGGCGAGCCAACATGGATCGGAACCGGCGCCAGCACCTGGACCAACTCCTCGAGAGCGTGTGGATGATCAACCACCTGATGCGCGCAATGGTGAACGAACGATTCATCAGTGTAGCCCAGCATGCTCAGGCCATGAAGCTAACCGCCTCGATCGGCCGTCAGGCCAATGCCTGGAAAAAATCCGCAACCGCGCCCGCTACCTGAGAGTCACGGCTCTCCCGTCTGCGCGCTGAATCTGGTCGTGCCGCTGCCCGCTCCGGGCACCGCCAAGCGCATCCACAGGAACCACCGGACACCGGCGAGGCCTGGCGCAGTTTCCTTACTGAGTAATCGCTGAGGCGACGTGGATAGCACGATAGGTCGCAGTACTCCGCCAACAACGCCTACAACATGGACTTCGAGAATGGCTGGCAGAACAACAACGACAAGAACAACGAGCGGCTCGTCCGCCCCGTCCGCAGATTCGATGGTTGCACCTTTCTCCTTCGAAGATCTCGCCCAGGCCTACTTCGATTGCCGCCGTCACAAGCGCAACACCAACAGCGCGCGGCGGTTCGAGATGAACCTGGAAGAGAACTTGCTGGCTCTGTCCGACGAGCTGCAAGCCGGCACCTACAAGCCTGGCGGGTCGATCTGCTTCGTCGTGACCAGGCCGAAGCATCGCGAAGTGTGGGCTGCAGAGTTCCGGGACCGCATCGTCCATCACCTGCTCTACAACCACGTCGGCGCCAGCATCGAAGCGAAGTTCATCGCCGACAGCTGCGCATGCATCCCAGGACGCGGCACGCTGTATGCCGCCGAGCGCCTGGAGAGCAAGGTGCGGAGCGTGACGCAAAACTGGAGCCGCGCCGCGCACTACTTGAAGTGCGACCTGGCGAACTTCTTCGTCGCCATCGACAAGCGCGTGCTAACCAACCAACTGGTGCGCCTGATTGATGAGCCGTGGTGGCGAAGACTTGCACTCCAGATCCTCTGGCACGATCCGCGGGGTGACTACGAGGTGCGCAGCCCCAGGAGCCTATTCAACAAGGTTCCGCAGCATAAGCGGCTGACTGCCCAGGCCGCGCATCTCGGCCTTCCCATCGGGAACCTCAGCAGCCAGTTCTTCGCCAATGTGTATCTGAACGAGCTGGATCAGTTCGTGAAGCACCGACTGCGTGCCAAGCACTACATCCGCTATGTCGATGACTTCTTGCTGCTGCACGAGTCGCCGCAGCAGTTGAACACCTGGCTGGCGGAGATCGAAGCCTTCCTGCCAGCGCTGGGCGCCAAGCTCAACCCGAAGAAAACCATCCTGCAGCCGGTAGATCGCGGCATCGACTTCGTGGGTCACGTGATCAAGCCCTGGCGGCGGACAACACGGAAGCGAACGGCGAAGGAAGCGATTCGTCGAGTTGCCGCGGCCGCTCCGAATGATCTGCGAACAATCGCCAACAGCTACTTCGGCCTGCTCCGACAGGCCAGCCACTCGCACAAAGATCGCGTCGCCCTAGCGAACGCCGTCCTGTCTAGGGGATTGCCGGTCAGCGGATCGCTGACCAAGGCCTTTCAACCACGCAAGAAGGAGGATGCAGCCATGTAACCGACAGCCCTGGCAGTTCGGCAACAAGCCGGGCGAGCCGCGAAACGCTCACCGACATAAGGCGGACGTGAGCACGGAAAGGCCCTGTCGGACGGGCCTTTCCATTCCCCCTGAATCCTTTCGAGAGCACTCCTCCGCGGCGCCCACCGGCGCACAGCCGCGCGCAAGAGTGCTGTCCAAAGGAAGCCACCACCAGACGAGGTGATCGCCATGCAACAGCTGAACATTCGCCCGCAGCTGGCCGAGCTGCTCCCGCTCACCGCCGCCGCGCGAGCGGCCTTCGAAGAGCGCCGCAGCCTTGTGGTGGAGAAGCCGGCCTACCAGTTGAAACCCGTCGGCAAGGGCTTCTGGCACATCGTCGACACCGCCACCGAGAAGGTGGCCGGATTCCGCCGCTCTTACAGCGAAGCCAAGGCCTACGCCAACCGCCTGACCATCACCAAGCGCGATGACATTGGAGCGGAAGGCTGATGGCCAAGACTCAGCAAGAGCGCAGCAAGGCCACCGCGGAGAAGCGCCAAAAGCTGGATGAAAAGGAATTACGGCACCGAGTCCGGCGCGGTACCCGAGCAATGCTGGAGAATCTGATGCGCTGGCACGGCATCGAGGAGATCTCCGAAGCGGTTCAGCTCTTGATCATGCACGCCCATGATCTGGGCCCGGAAGGCTCCGCTCCCCTTCTCGCCATTCCGCGCCACGATTTCACGCCATCGGAATTCGTGGCGCGCCAGCTCGACAGGCTCGGCCGGCAAGAAGCCGCACGCCTCGATCAGCAGGACCAGTAACCCATCACCACGCCATCCGCTGCACTCGCGGCGCGGCGGCGCTCTACCTGGAGAAACCATGGCGGCCTACTACAACGAGATCGATCCCTACGCCGCCCAGTGGCTCCGCAACCTGATCGCCGCCGGCCACATCGCGCCAGGCGACGTCGATGAACGATCCATAGAGGACGTGCACCCCGATGACCTCCGCCCTTACACCCAATGCCATTTCTTCGCCGGCATCGGCGTCTGGTCCTATGCCCTTCGCCGCGCAAGCTGGCCAGATAGTCGATCTGTTTGGACCGGTTCCTGTCCTTGCCAACCTTTCTCCTCGGCAGGCAAAAAATCTGGGTTTGATGATGAGCGGCATCTCTGGCCCGACTGGCTCCATCTCATCCAGGAGCGCCGCCCTCCAGTCGTCTTTGGAGAGCAGGTTGAGAGCCGTGACGGCCTTTGCTGGCTCGACCTTGTACAAGCTGACCTGGAAGGACTGGAGTACGCCTGCGGGGCGATTGCTACCCCTTCTGCGGGCTACGGCGCTCCGCACGGCCGCGGACGGCTTTACTTCGTGGCCGACGCCCACCGTAAACGACAGCAGGGGGGGGCGAAACAAGACGTCAGGACGCTCGAACCCTCACAGCAAGCATCACGACGGGACGACCCTGTGCGACGCAGCCCTGTTCGCAGCATGGGCAACACCGAAAGCGAGCGACGGGAGCGGTGGGAGAACCACGAGGACCAAAGGCGGCGGGAATGCTCATTTGGACCTGCAGGCGCGGTCAGCGGGCTTTGGGCTGACGCCGAGTGGATCTACTGCAGCGATCGAGGAGGCGTCTGGCGGCCAGTTGAACCCGGAACATTCCCGCTGGCTAATGGGGATCCCGCCCGAGTGGGACGCCTGCGCGCCTACGGAAACGCCATCAATGTT
>NZ_JAOCBT010000042.1:0-12358 GCF_029840045.1 Pseudomonas sp. GD03903
CTATTTAAAACAGCTTCCTGGGGTGAGACAATCGACTTTCTGAAGGCCATGATATAGAAAAACTTCACTATGAATCGGTTCCCTCCCTTCAAAGCGCTCGTGGCATTCGACGCCTCCATGAGACACAACAGCTTCAGTGAGGCGGCACGAGAGCTTCATGTCACCCCTGGCGCCATAGGGCAGCAGATTCAGAAGCTCGAGGCATGGTTGGGCACTGCATTGTTCGTGCGTTCAGTAAGGCAAATACAGCCAACAATTGCGGCTATCCGCTATTGGGAAGATATCCAGGCTTCGCTGATGCGAATTCAGAGGGCCAGTGATGAGTTGCGTATGGATCAGGCAAACGAGGTGTGGTTGTCCATGCCACCAACCCTAGCCGCAAAATGGTTCGCCTCACGAATGGGAGACTTTCTCAGCTTCAGACCGGATATCTCGTTGCACCTGAGTGCATCGACAACCTTGATAGACTTTGAGCGTGATCGAGTTGATCTTGCTATCCGCTATTTTGACGGCAATGACCCCAGCTTAGACTCGACACTGCTTTACGCTGACGAGGCTCGACTTTACTGCGCACCTGCTTATGCTCGGAAGCATTCACTGAACAACCCCGAGGATCTGGTGCGAGTTACACTCCTTCAAACCACCTTACTGCCTCATTGGCCTCAGTGGTTGGAAATGCACACTCGATTGTCTAAAGCCCAAATTTCTGCAATTCCAAGCCAGCACTTCGATCAATCCATATTGGCTATAGAGACTGCCCGTCACGGCCAAGGGGTAGTTTTGAGTAGCTCAATTCTTACCCAGCTAGAGGTTCAAGACGGTTCCCTCATAGAGCCTTTTGAGCTGACCCTACCAGTCAGTAAGGGTTATTTCCTGGTGCACCTGCGGGGCACACAGTTGCGTCCGGCAGCAGCCATCCTCAAACAGTGGTTGATCAAGCGGGCCGAAGAGGAGCGTCTGCTCGCGTGATCCCTGGTGGGCTCGCAAGCGTTGGCGGCGCTCTCGCCGTGGTGTATTAGCCTGGCATTCTTCATCGACTATCCCTGATCAAGTTGCTCAACCGCATAATGCCGTCGCTAGCTTATCTGGCGCAGGGGCGAGCGAAAGGCAAGGTTGTTGTCCAGATGAAGTAAGTGGAGCGGCCAGGTGCCCTCAGGGTGGCGTCAGCTTAAGTCGGAAGCGGATTGCACCCTTCCTTAGGACTCGGTGAAACACAAAGGGGAGCGAAAGCTCCCCTTTTTTGTGGCTGCAGTTTAGTCCCGGTGCGACTTGTTCAGCCGTTCTGCCTTGGTCGTTATTCGGCAGTCAAGAAGCACACGAACGCAGTAGCCATCGCGCCCACGAGCACGACCCCAAGCATCGTATACGGGGGCAGGGCGAGCAGGGTGCCGCTGGTGATGGCCAAGGCAGCACACCCCATCTGCATGAAGCTCAGCAACGCTGAAGCAGCACCGGCCTGCTTGCCGTATGGATGCAGCGCGATAGCGGTGCCGAGTGGGTTAAATAGACCCATACCCAAGAGGAAAATGCTCGGTGCGATACAGAAGAATTTGAAGTCGGTTGGGCCCCACAGCAGAACCAGGCTGCCGGCCAGGGCGACCACCAGGCCGATGCGTGCCGCTGTCATTTGCCTCCAGCGATTGGCCACGCGTGGTGCTATCAGGCCGGCGGTGAACACGAGCACGACTGTCATTGCGAAGAAAAGCCCGAACTGCAGCGACGACAACTTGAAGCCAGTGAGTAGGATCGCAGGTGCCATGGAAAAGAATGCGTAGAGCGCGCCTATCACCAAGCTAACAGACAGGCCTGGGGACATCAGCCTGCGGTCGCGGATCAGCGCGGCATAGCTTCGAGAGACCGCCTCTACCGACAGCGGCGAGCGCCTGTCCGGTGAATGTGTCTCACCCAGGCGCATTCTGTAAATCAGCGCTAGTGCCAACGCCACCATCGCGATGATGATGAACAAAGCTCTCCACCCTATCGCGTCACTCAAAATGCCGCCGATCAATGGGGAGAATCTTGGAGCAGCTGCCATAGCGACCATGGTTAGGGATAAGGCTCGTGCCAGCTCTTCACCGTCATACAAGTCACGAGCAATGGCACGTGATAACACTGCTGTAGCGCACACGCCCAACGCCTGAATGCTCCGCCCTGCAATGAGTGCGGGTAGAGAATCTGCCAATGCGCACACGACACTTCCGAGCATGAAAATGGCCAAGCCGGACAGCACCAGGCGTTGCCGGCCAAAGCGATCCGATAGCGGGCCCACTACCAACTGTCCCAGTCCGAACACTAGGAAAAAGCTACTCAGCGTTCCACTCAGCTGGCTGATTGAGGCTCCCAGGTCGCGTGCCATTGAAGGGAATGCGGGCAGGATGATGTTCGTTGCCAGTGCCCCCATAGCTGCCAGTGCTGCGAGAAGGAGCACAGCACCTGTGTGCAGCGTCGTGATGTTCGAAGCAGGGTTCGAGCTATCGGTTCGGATAGCAGCTACCTGCGGCATTTGGTCGTCGCTCATGCGCTGTTCATCTCTAGCAAATGAATCCTGTACCTCGTCATGAAGGCAGCCTTGAAAAGCTTCAGGGCTGTCCATCAGCGAGGTGTTCATGCAGTTACGAATGCCGCGATTCATGGCGGCACGAGCAGCTCTGCTCGTTTCTTGGCTGGAGCGGCTCGGGCCAAACAGGGGCTTGCTGAGGCGCTCACACTGAATTATTGTATCTACAACATTTGTATATGCAATTGTTTGCTTAGGGGGGAGCTGATGGGAGGATTCGACGAGAGTGTTCGCTGGCTTGCTGAGGAGGAGAGGGTTCGAGCTCGCCTCAGATCTCCTGGCGTGGCATCCGCCGAAGAGGTCTCCAGTCGTTCTGGTATGGAGATGTTCAACGCGATTTTCGATGGTGAGCTCCCACAGCCACCGATGGGAGACACCCTCAGCTTCATACCGATACAGATGAGCCCAGGTGAGGCTATTTTTCAGGGCCGCCCGCAGGTGCGGCACTACAACCCCATGGGAACGGTTCATGGCGGCTGGTACGCAACGATCCTCGATTCAGCGGTTGGGTGTGCGATCCACACCACGCTACCTGCAGGGAAGGCTTACACGACCTTGGAGCTCAAGGTGAACATGGTGCGGGCCCTGACTGCTGATGTCGCGGTGGTGCGTGCAGAAGGGAAGGTCATCCAGGTAGGGCGACAGGTCGCCATAGCGGAGGGCCGCATTATTGGCCCAGACGGCAAGCTTTATGCGCACGCTACTACCACGTGTTTGATATTCGATTATCGCGCCTGAGTTTCGGCGGGCTGAGTTCACCCGCTTTCACGTGTGTAGTTAAAGGAAGAACCTCAACTGCTTGGAGCTTTGCTTTGAGCGGAGCTTAACTGCCTCAAAGCTAACTGCTCTGAGGCACTGGATATAGTCAGTTCTGGAGTCGGAGTTTGAATATGAAGTACGTTGCGTTTGGAAATACTGGGTTGCGGGTATCCCAGGTATCCCTTGGAACCGGTAATTTCGGCACGGGCTGGGGGCATGGAGCTGATCCAGAAGTCAGCAAGAGCCTCTTTAACGCTTATGCAGAGGCGGGCGGCAATTTCATTGATACTGCTGACAGCTATCAGTTTGGCCAGTCAGAAGAGCTTGTAGGCGAGCTGCTGAAAGGTCGCCGCGAAGACTTTGTGTTGGCCACAAAGTACACAAACGGTGCTAACCCCAATGCTAACCGCCTAGTCACGGGCAATAGCCGTAAGGCCATGGTTGCGTCGGTCGAAGCAAGCCTCAAGCGCCTGGGGACGGATCGAATCGACATGTATTGGGTGCATCACCCGGACGGTGTGACGTCTCTGGATGAAATCCTGCGTGGCCTCGATGATCTCGCCCGGGCCGGCAAGATTCTGTACGCCGGGTTGTCGAATTTCTCTGCATGGCAGCTCTCGAGGGCTGTGACGATTGCTGAGCTGACCCGCTCCCTGCCGATTGCTGCGGTTCAGTTCGAGCACAGCCTAGTACGACGCGAGCCCGAGGCCGATATTTTCCCTGCATCTCAAGCCTTTAATCTGGGCATGGTGACGTGGTCGCCTCTGGGCGGAGGGTTACTGACCGGAAAATACCGTAAAGGCGAAGCGGGGCGTGCGGAAGCGCTTGGCGGGAAAGTGTTCCAGCCTGAAAACTCGACTCAGAGAACTGACGTGCTGGACACCGTTATCAAGATCGCCGAGGAGCTGGGCACCACTCCAGGCCAGGTTGCACTCGCCTGGGCAGGTACTCACGGCTCAGTACCAATCATTGGGCCACGGTCGCTGTCTCACCTTGTCGATAACCTTGCTGCCCTGAACTTGCACATGACTCCGGAGCAGATTGATCGCTTGGATGTCGTGAGCAGTTTGAATCCAGCCGCTCCAGCGAGAACGCCGGTTGTGTGGGGTGGGAAGTAAGCTTTCAGGTGTCCCGAGGGGCTTGTCAGCCGGATGTTGCTTGTTGGCTAAGGCGCTTTGGGATAAGGTTGCATATACAACTGTTGTAGGTGCAAGTCTGTCTCATGGAAAACATCCGCAAGCCTCAAGGCTGTACCAACCTGAAGCTCAGGCAACTGACGCGAATGGTGACTCGGCATTACGATGGCTACGTCGCTGCGACCGGTTTGAAGAATACCCAGTACGCATTGCTGTCCTATATCGTAAGGCTTGGCCCAATCCGCCCAGGTGATCTCGCTAAGCGGATGCAAATGGATGCGTCGACGTTGACCCGCAACACTCAGCCATTAGTGGCGCATGGGTGGATTGAAATTCAGCCGGGAAGGGACGCCCGGAGTCGCGTTGTGGTAGCCACTGAGGCAGGCCGAGCTAAGCAGGCCGAAGGCCAGAGGGCTTGGAAGCAAGCTCAAGATGCCCTCAATGACAAACTCGGATTAGAGACCGTCGCGACCTTGCACGACATCTTGGACGCCGGTATTCAATGCCTGGATGACGGGATTGATAATGCGAGTGAGCAAAGTCTCTGAGTAATCCTTAACTTTACATTTGGCTTCGTATTATTGCCTTTATCACTTTATGAGTGAGGTATTGCTATGCGTATGCAATTTGTACGAGACACGCAGGCACCAGGGCGTGAATCGCTCCTAGTTTCGTAGACACATCCGAGCTGCTGCTTCTGGCCGATAGCCGCCTTCTGGAGGGGGAGAAGGTAGCGCTCGCTCTTGTGGCGGCTGGTAGCATCAGATCATCGGATCCCAGCGTTGCGACCAATCCGGGTCCTGCGCCA
Source organism: Pseudomonas sp. GD03903 (assembly GCF_029840045.1). NCBI lineage: Bacteria > Pseudomonadati > Pseudomonadota > Gammaproteobacteria > Pseudomonadales > Pseudomonadaceae > Pseudomonas > Pseudomonas sp. GD03903. Next base: position 5,261 of record NZ_JAOCBT010000042.1, read on the forward strand.
CTACTTCGCGCAGCAGTGCGAAGGCCTGCTGCAGCGCTTGCGAATCGCGGTCGCGCGAGTAGACGAGATAAGTCGGGTAGCTGAACTCCGGCGCCTTGGGCACCCGGCGCAGCACCTTGCGGTCCAGGTAGCTCTGCACCACCCGCGTGCGGAAGTAGCCCGAGCCGCCGTTCTCCAAGATGTACTGCAACGCCAGCGGGCCGAGGTTGAACGATACCGGCGCCTTGGCCAGCTCCGGCAGCGCGCTGTCGTGCTGTTGGCGGAAACCGTCGCCCCAGTCGATATAGACATAGGGCTCGGGGTTCTTCGCGCGGACCAAGATCAGTTTCTCCTCCAGCAACTGTTCCACCTGCATGCCCGGCCAGTAGGTCGGCTGGTAGACCAGGGCGGCGTCCAGCACGCCCAGCTCCAGCTGGCGCAGCAGGCTGGGGCCGTTGCCTATCTCGGCGCGCACCGCGTGGTCGCCGATCACCTGGCGGATGCGGCTGACCCAGCGCAGCATCAGCGGGTTGCACAGGCTCACCTCGCCACCGATGTGCAACACGTTATGAATGCCCTCGGGCAGCGGCAGATCGCGCTGGGCCGACTCCCAGGTCTGCAGGATCTGGTTGGCGTAGGTGACGAACGCCTCGCCGTGCGGGGTCAGGCGCGCGCCGGCGCGGTTGCGCACGAACAGCGTGCAGTTGAGATGCGCCTCCAGCTTCTGCACCCGTGCGGTGACGGCGGTCTGGGTGATGTGCATGCGCTCGGCAGCGGCGACGAAGCTGCCGTGGCGGACGATTTCCAGGAAGGTACGGGTGAGGTCGATGTCCATTCGGAAGCTTCTGCGTGAATCAGGCAGGCAGTTTAGCGTCCCGGTGTTTCCCAGGTCAGCCCAGGTGGCTGAGCAGGTCGCGTTCGAGGGCAGCGATCAGGTCGGTCTGGGTGATCACGCCCACCAGCTCGCCGCGCTCCAGCACCGGCAGGCAGTGCAGGCCGTGATCGGAAAGCAGCGGGATCAGCTCCACCGCATGAGTATCGGCGTCCACGTGCAGCGCCGGGCTGGTCATCACCTCGCCCAGCAGGCGGCCGCGGCGCAGGCCGATGCCGCCAAGCAGGCGTTTCCACCAGACGCTCCGGGGCACCAGCAGGTCGATCAGGCTGACGATGCCAACCAGCCGGCGATCTTCGTCGAGGATCGGCAGGGCCTTCAGGTGGTGCTTCACCAACAGGCGCAGGGCGTGACTGAGCGGCGTTTCCGGCGAGGCGCAGATCAGGTCGCGCGACATCACCTCCCGCGCGCGGGTGTCGCCCATGCTGCGGCGCAGGGCGTGGCGCTCGGTGCTGCGAACGATGCGTTCCAGATCGTCACGGGTGATGTCGACGAAGCCGTCCAGCTCGTCCAGCGCCCGGTCGAGGTCGGCGGCCTGGATGCCGACCCGCGCGCCGGGGGTCGGGTCCTGCGTCTGGTGGTTGTCCGGCGCGAGGCTGCGGCGGCGAGGGTAGGGTATGCGCGTCAGGTTGTTGAACAGCAGGGCCAGCAGCACCAGGCAGAGGCCGCCGCTGATGGCCGGCAGCGTTGCCATCCAGGCCGGCTCGCCGGGCAGGGGCGCGGCGAATACCATGCAGAAGGCCAGCGCGCCGCCCGGCGGATGCAGGCAGCGCAGCGGGTACATCAGCAGTAGGCTCAGGCCCAGGGCGAGGGCCGCGCTGGCGATGCCGGCGGGTAGCCAGAAGCCGATCAGCAGTGCCACCAGCGATGCGCACAGGTAGCTGCCGATCACCGACCAGGGCTGGGCTAGGGCGCCGGAAGAAACCGCGAACAGCAGCACTGCCGAGGCGGCCCAGGGACCGGCGAAGTGCAGCGCCACCGAGGAGCCGAACAGCAGGCCGCAGGTGGCGGCGCTGAGCAGGAAGCCCAGGCTGGCCCCGGTAGAGGCGCGCAACCATTCGCGTGGACGGGTATGGGGGATGTCGGGCAGGTACGCGGCGGCGCGGTGCCGCCAGCCGGTGAGAACAGGCATCGGAAGGTCCGGGACAGAGACTGAAAAAAACGGGCTCCAGGGAAAGAGCCCTGCAAGGTGCCGCAATCGGCACTCGGGGAGGCCCCCTCCCTGGGGCTGGAAAGCAACAGCGCTGGAAGTCAAAGACGCGGGGAAATCAGGCGCGCATTCGGTAGGGCGGTGGCGGTTCCGGCAGCGGCTGGACGATCCGTTCGCAGTGCCGCCCGGTGGCCGCGCTCATACGCCGCGCGGCTTCAGGATCGTCGGCGAAGGGCAGCAGCGCCGCCTGTTCGTCAGCGTCCCGGCGGCAGGCTCGCCAGCAGGCAACGGCGCAGGCGATCAAGCCGATGAGGCTCAGCAGCATCTGATTCTCCTCAGGCTCTGGCCGCTTCGAGGCTCGTTACCGGCTTGCCGGCGCGCACCGTGGCCCAGGTGTTCCAGGCCATCAGCATCATGCCGCTGGCGAAGGTGGAACCGCCGATCAGCCGCACGATGTAGCCGGGATGGCTGGCCGCGAGCGCCTCGACGAAGGAATAGGTCAGCGTGCCGTCGGCATTGATGGCGCGCCACATGAGGCCCTGGGTGATGCCGTTGACCCACATGGAGGCGATGTATAGCACAGTGCCGATGGTAGCCAGCCAGAAGTGGGCGTTGATCAGCCCGACGCTATGCATCTGCTCGCGTCCGTAGAGCTTGGGAATCATGTGGTAGAGCGCGCCAATGGAGATCATCGCTACCCAGCCCAGGGCGCCGGCATGCACGTGGCCGATGGTCCAGTCGGTGTAGTGCGACAGCGAGTTCACTGTCTTGATCGCCATCATCGGCCCTTCGAAGGTGGACATGCCGTAGAAGGCGAGCGACACCACCAGGAAGCGCAGGATCGGGTCGGTGCGCAGCTTATGCCAGGCGCCGGAGAGGGTCATCATGCCGTTGATCATGCCGCCCCAGCTCGGCGCCAGTAGGATCAGGGACATCACCATGCCCAGGGACTGGGCCCAGTCGGGCAGCGCGGTGTAGTGCAAATGGTGCGGGCCGGCCCAGATGTACAGCGTGATGATCGCCCAGAAATGCACGATGGACAGGCGATAGGAATAGATCGGCCGCTCGGCCTGCTTGGGCACGTAGTAGTACATCATGCCGAGGAAGCCCACCGAGAGGATGAAGCCCACCACGCTGTGGCCATACCACCACTGGATCATCGCGTCGGTGGCGCCCGAGTAGATCGGATAGGACTTGAGCAGCGTCACCGGAATCGCCAGGTGATTGACCACGTGGACCATCCCAGTGACCACGATGAAGGCGCCGTAGAACCAGTTGCCCACGTAGATGTGGCGCACCTTGCGGCGGGCGATGGTGCCGAAGAACAGGTAGGCGTACACCAGCCAGAGCACCGTGACCCAGAGGGCGATGGGCCACTCCATCTCGGCATATTCCTTTGACGTGGTGATGCCCAGCGGGTAGCTCACCAGCATTGCCACCAGGCTCGCCTGCCAGCCCCAGAACAGTAGGTTGGCCAGGGAGTCGGAGATGATCCGCACCCGGCAGGTGCGTTGCACCACGTAGAAGGAGGTGGCGAACAGCGCACTGCCGCCGAAGGCGAAGATCACCAGGTTGGTATGGATCGGCCGGATGCGCCCGAAGCTGGTCCACGGCATCTCCAGGCTTAGCTGCGGCCACACCAGCTGGGCGGCGATGAACACGCCCATGAACATCCCGAGGATGCCCCAGCCCAGGGTGGTGAGAGTGAAGCGGCGAACAATGTCGTAGTTGTATTCGGCGTCGTGGGGGGTGTGCTGATCGAAGGGTATCGCGCTGTCCATCTTGATTCCGTCGTACTCCGGTTGACTGACGGCTCCCTGCCCGTACGAATACGGTAAGACGAATTAGGCATTTAGGAGGCAATTCGCCACAGGGAGCCCAAACAGTCTGAACAGACGCAATGGATGCAACAAACGAATAATAATGCTGCGTAAGTGCATTTATTTTGAATTAAGGTCGAGCCGCTGCCATGTGGCCGCTCTACCATGCCTTGTCCAGGATCAAGGCCTACGAGCGGCGCAGCGGAAATGAGGAGGTACGGCGCAAGCTGGATGTATTCGGGAAATTGCAGCATCAGTGCAATTCAATTCATTTAAATCGACTGCGCACGATGGTCTAGGATGCGCCTTCGCCATTACCGGGGGACCTTCATGTCCGACGACCTTATTCCCTGGCTGCAGACCCTGATGCGCGCCGAGCGCGCTGGCGCGCGGGTCATGCTCGACAGCCTGCGGCAGACCAAAGAACCCGTAGTGCGCCTGCGCCTGGAGCGTCTGCACGAAGGCGAGGCAGAGAGCTGCCGTCGTCTGCGCCGCTGCCTGGAGCGCCTGGGTGCGACGCCCGACAACGGCGTTGGCGATTTCCACGCCAGCGCCATGGCCATCGAGGACCTAGAGCTGCGCTTCGACTTCATTGGCCGCGGCCAGCACTGGATCGCCCGGCAGATAATCCTACGCCTACCGGAGATCAAAGAGTCCTGGCTGCGCGAGGAGCTGGAAGCTGTGCTGCAGTTACATCGGTGAATTTAGCGCTGAGGTTATCCACGATGTCCTTTTTCGTCGGCTCGCAACGAAAACTACCAATGCTGGGCATGACCTGCCTTTATGCGATATGCATTTCCAGGGTGTAGTTCGCTTAGTTGCAACCATGACCAATTGCTGCCCTATTTAGCGGCAGTTTCCGACCCAATGCTGACCTCAGACAATGGGGCAATCACCTCGCCTGAGGTATCGCTCCTAGCGTGCTCAAGGTCTAAGCCATTAAGCTTTTGCCGCAGGCCGCAATCGGAAGCTAATGCCCATGCGGTTGAAAGCGTTCATCGCTGCAATGGCAGCTGTCAGGTCTACCAGATCCTTCTCCGCAAACACTGCCGATGCGGCCGCGTAGGCTTCATCTGATACGTGTGTCTCGCTAACTCGCGTGACTTCTTCTGCCCAGGCTAGTGCCGCGCGCTCCTGATCCGAGAACAGATATTGTGCTTCATGCCACACCGGTACCAACAGCAGCTTATCTACTGACATACCTTCTTTGATCAGATCACGTGAGTGCAGATCGATACAGTGAGCGCAGCCATTGATTTGAGACACCCTAAGGAACACCAGATGGATCAGTGACATTGGCAGATCTGTCGCAGTAGTTACGAAATGATGAAGTACTCCGAGGGCTTTGGCAGCACCAGGGGAAGATTGAAACCAGTTGAGGCGACTCATGAATTTCTTTTCCTTGCTGTGCGACGGTGACGAGAGAGCCACATGCGTGGTCGATTGCATCAATAACCCCGACGAATTCCAGAAAGCCGGTTTGTGTATGGGGTGACCAGCCCAAAGGGCGCTACCTGCATGGGGCGAAAACAAGAGCTTGGAGTCAATTTTGGTCGAGAAGCGGGCTATGGTAATGATCCGCTACAAGACTAATGTATTGATCCACTTTAGAGGTGCTCATGCCACCGAATCTGCTCCTGTCTGGACTAATGGCGTTACCGACGGAAAGACCTCCTGAAGGCGTCAATCTTCAAGAGTGGCTGTATTTGGAGCTGCGCAACGCGATGCTTGTCGGACGTTTGCCTGCAGGCAGCAAACTGCCGGGAAGCCGGACACTGGCCTCACACCTGTGCGTGGCACGCGGAACGGTGCAGGCAGCGTATCAGCAGCTTTTGTCTGAGGGATATGTGGTTAGCCGACCTGGCAGCGGCACCCGGGTTTGCATGGAGCTTCCGGACGCAAAACTGCGAATTACTTCCTCACAGCAGAGTGCTGGAGTAAAAATCCCGGCGCGACGAATGCCCCCGGTCACGGACTGGGGAGAACGATTGAAGTCCATCACATCCGCTTTTGCCAAGCGCAGGGTCGCTCCTGGTCTGCGCCCTTTTTTCCCTATGCGCTGCGACGTTCAATCATTCCCGATTGATCTCTGGCGCAAGCTGCATATCCAGCAGATGCGAAGTTCCAAAGTTGAGACACTCCTCGATTATGAGCCCGCCGGGTTGCCAAGCTTGCGCCTCGCCATTGCCGAGCATGTGGGCTCCGCTCGAGGCGTCCAGGTTTCGGCGGACAACATCGTGGTACTCAGTAGCGTGCAACAGGGAATCGATCTATGCCTACGCCTCTTGGCACCTCCTCGGGCTCGCGTTTGGATGGAGGATCCAGGCTATCCGGGAGTTCGCCAGCTTATGGCGCTCGCAGGCTGTGAGGTGGTGGACGTACCTGTGGATCAACAGGGTATGCGTGTCCAGGATGGTATCCAGGCCGCTCCCGAGGCAGCACTGGCTTATGTGACGCCCTCGCGGCACATGCCCTGCGGCCACGAACTATCTCCCCCTAGAAGGCTTGAACTGCTACATTGGGCGCGCGCATCTGGGGCCTATATCATCGAAGATGACTATGACAGCGAGTACCGATTCATTGCCAAGCCCATTCCTGCCTTGCGCGCTATGGCCGGCGCTGATGATCTGGTGATCCTCGCGGGTACATTCAGCAAACTGCTATTTCCGTCTGTTCGGCTGGCCTATTTGGTGCTACCGCAACATCTGGTGGACGTCTTTACCCGAGCGGTAGCGCTGACCTCGCGACATCCAAATAGCCTTAGTCAGGCTGTGCTGGCGGCATTTTTCAATCAAGGACACTTCGATCGGCACGTCAGGCGCATGCGCAAGCTCTACTCGTTGCGTGCTGAAGCGCTCAATTGCGCAGCGTCACAGCACTGGCAGGGATTGATCGAGGTACCGGAGATTCGTGCCGGACTAGACACCCCCTGTTCGTTACTGGTCGGAGACGAAGCTGAGGCGTGCCGGCGAATCGAAGAGGTCAACGTTGATGTATTACCGCTTGCGCGGTTCTACAAGGCAGCGAGCTCGCCTGGTTTCCTGCTGGGATTCGCAGCTTATGAGGAGCGATCCATATTTGATGCAGCTTTGGCGGTCAGAAAGGCATTGATCTGATTGAATGTTCTTGCTCTGGCGGGGCGAACTGGGAGTCCTTTCATGATTGCGTTTGCTCTGCATCGTGTTAGGCGAGAGCACTTGCACACCTGATAACTTCTAGGGGCCCACTTCTGCCTGTGAGTTGAGGCAGCTACCGGC
>NZ_JAOCBT010000043.1:0-11398 GCF_029840045.1 Pseudomonas sp. GD03903
GCCAGAAGCAGACCTTGTATACAGCGCAGACACGTGCTCTGTGTGTAGGTGTCTGCGCCAGGGAGCACCAGAGCACTCAGCCCGGTCTAGTCGATTCGTTGCCCGGACGCCCCACCGGTGTAAGGAGGCCGGGGTTACTCCTGGTCTGTGCACTTGGAACTGCTGTTTGTCGAGCCTGCAAACGGTTCATCATCTAGGGGAAGGCCCGATCTTATTGCCCCGCTCAAAGCACAATGATCCATATCAACAAATCAGCAATTAACCACTACAACAGTCTGTTGCAGACATCGCAATAAAAATGCCTTGTTGTTTCCAAGAATCACTTCTAGTTTCTTTTCGCCACTGAATGAAGCGACCACCTCCGATTCGACTTGCAAAAAGGAATTAGCAAAACATGAAGCTTGTACTTAATTTCGATGGTTCAGCCCTTACCGCAAACAATCTCCAGCAGGCAATCACAGCTGCGGGAGCCAACACAACCATCAATATCGACACTGCTCAGGCCGTCAACATAACCACGCTCCTCCAGGTCATCGGCATCGCGGGAAATACCAAGCGCCTGAACGCCACATTCAATGGAGCTCAGTTAACCTCAAGCAATCTGCAACAAGCAGTAAATGCATCCGGCAGCAACACCAATATCGCCGTCAATACCGCACAGGCAGTAAACATCAACACGCTGCTTTCCATAATATCGTCCGTGGGCACTACCAAACATTTCAGTGCGGATTTCAATGGCGCCCAACTCACCGCAAATAATCTGCAGCAGGCGGTAACCGCCGCGCAATCAGGCACAAGCATCAGTGTGAACACGGCTCAAGCGGCGAATATTACCGCCCTTCTCGAGGCGATAAATGCTGCGGGCAGCAGCAAGGCATTTAGTGCAAACTTCAACGGAGCCCAGCTCACTGGCACAAACTTGCAGCAAGCTCTTACCGCCGCCGGCACAAATACTTCGATTGGCGTAAATACCGCCCAAGCAATCAACATCACAACTTTTCTACAGTTGCTCAGCATCGCTGGAAATACCAAGAAATTCAGCGCCGATTTCAATGGCGCTCAACTGACTTCGAACAACCTCCAGCAAGCCGTCAGCGCGGCAGGAACCGACTCGAGCATCAGCGTCAACACCGCCCAGGCGGCGAACATCACGGCCCTTCTTCAAGCCATACAAAATGCGGGCAACAATAAAAACTTCAGCGCCGACTTCAATGGCGCGCAGTTGACGGCAGATAACCTGCAGCAAGCGCTGACTGCCGCGGGCACTAAGACAAAAATCAGTGTTAACACTGCTCAAGCAGTGAACATCAACACCATGCTTCAACTTCTCTCTATTGCCGGGATCAGCAAACTCTTCAGCGCCGCGTTCAACGGTGCGCAATTAACGGCAAACAATCTTCAACAAGCCGTCAGCAACGCTGGGGCGAACACGACGATCATTGTCACAAGCGCTCAAAGCGCCCCAATCGCTACGCTGCTGGATGTCATCGGCACTGCGGGCTAATGCTCCTTCGCAGGTACTCACTGAGTACCTGCGCTCTCCATCAATTCATTCGAGTACGAATTTCAACCAATCTACCGTCGACAAAGCGCAGGTATTGATATGCCCCATTGCTAGGGCCATAAACCCAATTTTCAATTGTTGCAGCGCCTTTTGCTACGTAACCGTTAGCGTCGACAGCAGGCCCCACAACCTGACGCTGCGCTGGCTGGCCACACTTTCTAATCACATCAACTATCAATTCGCCTTCGCTTATCAAATTACTTCCGCAACGCATTGTGGCTGCTTGAGTAGATGTTGCAGAAAAAGTAAGCAAACCAAACAACAGACCAATGCAAAATTCCCTAAACCTCATAACGTACTCCTTGAGAAATAATCCGCCAGAAAATCGACCCGCCTTAAGACTACCACACCCTTGCACCCGAGCGTCATATACACACGTCAATATTGACACACATCTCGGAATGGCTGCTGACGAGTATAAGTCAGAGGCAACCAAGTACGCGTCGGCGTCTCCGCACCACCTCACATTACGGTGCATCGTGATGAGGTCTATCGGCGCATTCAGGCGGACCAGCGACACCCATCCTGAAACTCATCTCAGAGGCATTCTACAATGGGCCTGTTGCGCTTCTTACGTTTGCTATTTGTGCTGGTCAGCATTTTTGCCGGCACCACAGCAGTCGTAGCGCTGGTGATTTTGGCCGCGCGCTTTTGGCCACTGATGCTAGTCATCGTACTAACACTCGCCATATTTCATTTTGCATCTAGGAGGGCGCACGACTTCCAGCATTAATGGTCATAAGCAGGAGCCCACCGGGCTCCTGATACACTTTTATTTTTCCCCATTGGCGCATATGAATGGGCACAAACAAAAAAACCATTTTCCAGCGCGCCTTTCCTATAAAAAGCCGCACGCAACACAACCCCAAAAACCCACATCTAATAAATTTAATAAAAACACTAACCCTCATCACTACCGGCCAGCTCACAAAAACTTAAATAGTCAATTATCTGCACTTCCTTACCACTTACCCTAATCAACCCTAACTGCTGCAGCTTCGTAAAAGACCGGGAAACCGTTTCCATGGCCACCCCCAAATAATTCCCAATCTCTCCGCGGGACATACTTAAACGAAATGTATGCGCGTAATACCCTCTAGCTCGAAATCTAGCAGACAAACTCAGCAAAAATGTTGCAATTCTTTCCTCAGAAGACCTCTTAGAAAAGAGCAGCATCATCTGTTGGTCTTCCCAGATTTCCCGACTCATAAGTCGCATCAATTGACGCCGCAATTGAGGGATCGCTTCAGCCAATTCATCCAGGCGTTCGAATGGTATTTCGCAAACGGATGTAGGCTCGAGTACCTGAGCGGACATTGGATACTCTCCGCAATCCACTCCAGCCCAACCGAGAATCTCACCTGGCGATTGAAAACCTGTGACTTTTTCCACACCAGCGTCTGTAATACAGTACTTTTTTATCATGCCTGTGCGAATAACGAATATCGACCTAAATTCATCGCCTTGACGAAACAAGAACTCCCCTCGCCCTAATGGTCTGCTACGCCTAACCATTTCATCGAGAATATCAACCTCACTTACAGATAACGAAGACGGCAAACAATGACCTGCTAAAACACAGCTGCCACAGTGAATCTGGTGCCGCATAATTTTCCGATGAGGCCCGCCCATAAAGTTACTCTCAGAACCCGTTTTTCGCACCAAGCACAATCACATCGCGACCCAGAAACAGCACTTCGAAACATCTCTTTCTTCTATTGAAGCAACTAAAAACCAAGAGTTACCCCAATAGACTCTCGAACCTGAACAGCAATACACAACCCAATACAGCAACTCGATAAAAATTCAGGCTTGAATAAATTTAGATAGGCGTCAATACTCGAAGCAGTAAACACCAGTGCTAATGGTCGCGAACAACAACTCAACAAGCAACATCCCCAGATACGTCTAAGTTTGTCCGCAGACACCTAGGCCTTAGCAGGCTGTCGCGCAAATATCTAACGCAAACTTCAAAACCGCCCACCGCAAAATACGAAGACAAATACTATCGACAAATAGCCAATTCTTACCTAAAGGTAGGAAAGCCAGCCTAGAGAAAAGTCCATAAGCCAAACGCCCTAGGGCTAATCTAGAGTCAGCGCTTGCACGCCTTATGGAAGCGACCCACCGCCATGAATGCCAACAACTCAGCCGCCCTTTCGATGTGGGAAGGGCAGTGCGTCAAGTAGTACTCGGCTAAGCGTTTCGGTAGGGCATGAGCAAAAGGCTCGCCATCCAAACTTCTTCGGATCACTGATCCTCAAGGACAAGAGTCCAAACAGTTCCGGTCCCAGGGGAGGCATCTCATTTTTCCTAGGACAATCAAACTAAAGCGTGGGTAAACCAAATGGGGGTGCCAGAATTGGCGCTACCGGTATCGACAGACGTGGTGCCGCCCCACCCGGAGCTGGATTCAAGAGTGGACCTTCAAGATGCAATCCTAGCGCTGCTGCTTGCTGCGAAAATTCACGGCACCGATAGCGCCATAAAGGCCACCGCAAAGCGGTGCGCCAAGCAACTTCCTCGCAGCAAGCGCGGAATACTCTTCAATATTGCGACCAGCTCCGCCCCATTGAAGCTAGTCCATCAGATCGCGGAGAATCTCGACTAGGTCGTCTCCCTAGGCATCCTCGAATGGGTGCGCGGACTCAGCAATTCTGAAGGCGCCATGGCCTCGCAGAGGCGATGCGGTTAGCAGCAGCTAATATCCCGCCACGCAGGCATTGATTGCTGCCGGCAGAGCTACAAGCTTTTTCCCGGTACTCACCTGACGCTCCAGCGGCACCAACCTCTCCTCCTTAGAGATTCGATTAGCATTCGCGCTGTCTGTCACAGAGGGGTTGAACCCTACTGTCTGCATTTGAACCAACGCTTCTCCGTCTGCCTTGACCTTCTGCTTAAGCTTTTTTTCGGCTTCGGCCATGTCGATGTAAGCCTGGCGCTGTTGATCCAACACTCCCTTGAAGTCAGCAGCCTTCACTGGCTCGCTCTGGATGGTCTGCAACCGAGTGATGAGGCTTTCCTTCACTTTTAATGTCGCCTGCACAATTGTCGCCGGCAGCTCACTAGCGGCCTGCTGCGTTTCTGCACTGCCTTGCTGAATCATTCCCCACTCCACTTCATCGTTATTAGTGGTAGAGACTTGACTTAGCATGCACTCTAGAGCCTTTCGTGCACCGACATAGGAGGCACTCTGGATGTTGTATTTGTAACGCTCACGGGCCGTCAACCCGAGGATCGACATACCAGCGCCAGTATTCATTAAGCCGGTCTGATCAGCCACCGCACCACCTACGGCAGCAATAGTCCCCAGCGTGGTGAAATCCCCGCTGGCCCAATCTCTCTTGCTGCTATCAGTGCTGTGCTTGTTGATGAGTACTCGTAGACCCTCCGCATTCTCCGATGCAAGCGACAACTGTTCGAACTTTGCGGGGTTTGGCGCCAACTGCGGGGGCGGATAATTGACGATCTCGTCTGGCGGGACGGGCCAACTATCCTCCATCAGTGACCTCGTACAGCCACTTAGAAATGACATCAGCAACGCGAGCAGTATCGGAAAGGCACTTCGGCGATCCATAGGTCCTCCATGACATGCGAAGTGGTAATCGCTCGAAAATAGACCAACCAGCCATGCTGTCAACGCGCCATCCCACCAATTGTTCTGTGCGAATGCGGCTGAACCACTTCCAGCGAGCGACTTTGCGTTTAGGACGGCCATTACCGACCTAGTGAGGTGAGTACACAGGCTCCTGCGCGCAGGATTTTTGGGGACTGAAGTAGAGTGTCGGCTACTTGCTATACCCCACTAGAACTATGGGGCGTGCTGACCAACGCCCTGAATCGACGGTATTGGGAAAGCAACCCTTCGGGCTAAATCATCGCAGGGCCCCGCCCACCACCTGGCTCTTGCTGACAGCCAACTTCTAACGCGAAATCAGATAGGCTGCTCGCTTTAGGGCAGCCCATCTGGCTGTGGCCAGTTCTGCCTAGGGGCAGCAATCGGTCATCGAGTGACTACAAAAGCCGTGGCGACTCAAGCGCCCTTCTGCCGTCGGCTTTCTTGTCGCCTTCGTAGAACTCGACCACGTCGTCACAGAAGTGGAGATATGCGAAACTTGACGACTAGCCGATAAGGCGGACAACCATGCACGGGACGGAGATGGAATCAAGCCACATGGGAAAGAACCAGACTGAGCCGGCTTACAGAGACTTCCCACGATTCAAGTTTCCTGGGTTCGGTTCGGAGGGTACGTGCTTCCTACGGGTCTGGGTACGACCAAGCGGGTTGGTTGTCCTCTGTAGCCAGCTCCTCGATTACTACGGTACGTCAGTGACCAACGCCGTGGAGCAAATCCTTGTGAAGGCTATCGAGCGATTGCAAGAAGAGGTGGGGTTGGATCATCTTGCTGCTCCTAAGCGTTGGTGGCAATTTCGAGCTGACCACAAAGGTTTTATTAGCCAAGTCGTGCGTAGTACGGTGTGGATTGAACACTACCCGCCTGGAGCTGGGCTGCATCCCGAGGGTTCCTTTGCCTTGGTGGCGTTTGACAACAGTCTGCATCCAGTTTGGAACTACGTATCCAAAGAGACGGCGGCATCAGAATGTGGTGTAGACGCAGCACACCTTAAAATTGATACGCAGCTCCTGAAATATGTATCGTAGACGCCTCATCCATCATGGGCCGCGCCTGATCAATATCTTGCACTCCCAGCTCCCGCACCATGTTATCTGTGAAAACGGTCTTGTGGGCGGTGTGCATGACGCGCATCAAGCAGAAGCGTCAGTGCAGCAATTGATCGTCAAACTGCTCACACCTCACATGCCCTCCCCTCTATTGATAAGGAATAACAAGAAGGTGCTCGAGCACCCAACACTTGGCGGCTGCATTCCCGATGTGATCGTTGATCGAATTGGTGGCTCTCCTTGGGGACACTTCGAGTTGAAGACTCTGCTTGCCCAAGATAATTTGACTGAGGCAGCAGTCAAGCATGACTTGAGAAAGCTATGTGCCTATAAGTACGCTTATCCTGAAGCTGCGGCAGTTTTCATCCTCGTAGGCACTCGCAAAAGACTCTCGGATAAACACACGAAAGCACACTGGGAAAAAGCTGGAATTAGTGCCGAAGCGTCGGCATTCAGCACAGCCCAATTGCGACCTCAGAAACTGTTAGATTCGAATTATATTGCGATTCCTTGCGGATGGTCTGGGAGCGCTAACGAAGTGATGACCCTAACGTGGGAGATACAACCCGCTAGCAAGGTTCGCATTCAATCGGACACGTACAGCTTTTTGGCATGTATGGCTGGCCCTTGATCATCAGAGCTAGTCCAAGAAGTTGCTGTCGAGTGGTCAAGCGATTGATTGCTTCGGCAGGAGCCATCCCTACGCAGATGAATGCCTCCGCCTAGCCGGCGCCAGTCCCTCGCGACTGGCGCCTAAGCCAAGTTGCTACAGGCCACAGTGACAGGAATTGATAGCGGCCTTCCGCAGCGCTAGTCTCCGCCAAGGCCGAACATCACGAGTCAACGGAGCTGCCAAAGATCACATAGCTGAGACCGTGATATCATTATGCCACTGAGACTGGATGAAGACATATGCACACACTGAAAGGCACTGTTCGCAAGAATCACAAAACAGGGTTTGTATTTGCAGATATAAATAACGACCTTGGTGATTGGTGCTCTGACTTTGATAGCCAGTCGAAAATAGTAAAGATGGCTTATGGGTACGCGAGACGAATTGCTGTTGACGCACTCTATGCTCAAGGGCTTGTGAAAAATGATGTTCGTGAACATGTATTCATGATTTTTAAGTCTCTGCAAATGCAAACTGGCCAGACAGTCGAATTTCAAGAGGCGGCATATGCACAAGCCATTGAGTATATCAAAGGATACATCTGGCAGTTCACTTCAAGCTTTGCTAAAAGCCTCAGCGCTTACGCCACAGCTAAAGTGCCACAGGCGATGATGGCGGACGCTGATCTTTTTGCTGATGTCATCGATTTTTCATATAGAGAACAGATCCAAGCACAAATGGAGAGTGCAGAACTAATAGATAAGAGTGCGAGTCAACATATCTTGGTGAACAACCCATCTTTTAACCAGGCCTGCGAAGGCATCGATAAGGATGTATTTGACGATCTGCCGATCTACCACCCGGGGCGTGATGAAGCAGAGAAATATGCGAAAGAAAATGGCAAGGTAGTGTATCAAGATAGTAGTGGCTATTTCACAGCCAATGAAGGTTACGTTCCCCCTGCAGAATTCAAGCTTGAAGATGATGATATTGAGTTCTGATGAAATACGAACTTTATGAATAAAGTAGCAGTGAAGCCCCCCAGCAAATATCGGGGTGGGTAGGCCCAGGCTTCATAGAGAGGCCCGAGCGTCAGAAATAGGACGGGAGAGACAGGTCATAAAGGCTGCTACTGGCCGGTTTAGGCCATCCACGAACGACCGATTGCTGCCTTTGGCCAGCGGCAGATTCCCCCCCATTGCAGTCAGTCGGCGTCGACAGAACTGGCCGGGCGCATCCAGCCAGGACAGGCGGCTTTCGACACTCATGGTGCCTTGAGATACTCCTTGAGGCCTTGTTCTAATCTTCCAATAGTTTCCGCGGCAACGGCTATGGCTTCAGTGGGCGTCACATGCTCGGCCAACATGAGACGTCTTTTATCCGAAGTAGCGCGTTTCTTAAGTCCTTTGAATTCAGACTCAAAGTAATTGCGCAATTCAGCTTCAGAGCAAGTAGATGGATCGAACGCGCCTTTCACCCAGACGAGCTTCACATTGAACTTTTGAGCTGTAGTCGTTGAAATCTTATTTAGTCGATACATATCAACGTAAATCGCCCAATGGTCCTCCCGTTCAATTCCCTGGGCAGACGGAGGCTTTATGGAAAACCAATAACCACCTTCCTCAATACAATCCACAGATAACAACGGCATTGCTTTTTTTAGCTTCGGCAATAGGCTGGAAACACCTTTAATGCTTATTAGCTTTTGACAGACCACTTTGTGTTGGGCTAAGAAGAGGGTCAATTCACCTTCATGCCCCTCCAGCGTTGATGAAACCCAGCGATCCATTGCGGTTCCGCTAAGCTTACGAAGGCACTCTATAACTGCCGGATGAGAAATTACTAAATCCGCCATTATTTCGGATATCTCTTTTCTCGCTGGATCTTCCCAATTTGTGACACTTTGACAGTAGGCCGCAAGCATCTGCGCAGCTTGATTTCCCCGGGTAAGGTTGTGCCGTGCTCGATTGGCCGATAGTTCTAGCCATTGATAATCCATTAAAGTCCAACGCTTACCCAATGCATCAAGCTGTTCTTCTGTGTAAGACTCCAAGTCTTTGTCTAGCACAATGAAAGCGAGGTGATAGTCAGAGAATATCTTTCGAGAATACAACTGAGACCTTACTGCGACCACATATTTTTCGAGCTGAGCGGAATTAAGCGACGCCTTCACCTTATTTTCAATAGCAATGAGAATTTTATTCTGTGGATCTACCAAAAATAAGTCAAGCCTGCCATTGGCGGTGCCGTCGTCCACTTTTATACTTAACTCGCGCGTCACAAACGCGGCGCCGAAACTAGTGGTTCTAATTCGCCCAGGCGTCCACTCGGCGAAGAATTTCTTATTATCATAAGTACATCCCTCGCTAGCTGCGTATGCGCTTTCGAGAAAGTCACGTATCAGTGCATCGCCTTGTGCATGGCCTTCATTCGGATTCATGCACCATGCAAGCATGCTCGAATTTTGATTTTCGCCGAGCTTAACAATATCGAAAATATTGTTAGAAATCTTATTTAGTTCAATTAGCTCAAGGAGCTGCGGATCTCTCAGAAAGCTGTATAGTTCATGTGCATCCATACCGGATCCTGTGTTTTCGGTTTGCCGATGAGGCGAGTCAACTTCATAACTTTCTTAACAATATCATATTACCATTGTGCCGGCCCGCGCTCGATACGGGTTTCGGCACGCAGCTTTTATCCGACCGCTGAAGAACGCGAAAGGCTGCAGTCGGCCGGCAGCTTTCTATTGTGAGAAGTAACCATTGGTTTACTCTGCAGGGTCCGTTAGTGGAGAGATGTTTATCGACTAACTACGAAAATATTGCGATCCAGATCCACCCCTTGCTGTACCTGCAATTTGATCAGGATACCCTCTATTCCGGAGCGATTGCCTAATTTCATCAGGCCGTAATTTCTTCGTCAAAAGCACACCAATCTTGCGCAGGGTTATTCTGCTCTGTAATTCTCTTTTTAAGCGCCTGCCTGTCTTGTTCCCGTATTCTTCAGTCACACCCGTCGATCAAGCTATCTAAGCATGCAGGCTTGGTATTAAGCAGAGACGACTGCAATGTTCAGGGTGCCTTCCAATATGCAGAAGCAGACAAGTCCAAAGGCATCGATTTAAGTGCAAAAAATGCAAAACTCTTTGAACACTCAGCCCTATCGACGAAGGAATTAGCCCGGCGAATGGAGTCAAAACTCCTTGCTGCTGTCAGCTTGAGTGTTCAAGCCTACGTTATCAAACTCGCAGACACGGATAGTCTCAAAACATGCTCTGACATTTTCAAAGCCTGCATTGAAAACTTTCAGAAGAGAGTCGCCCCTCGAAACCCACAGACAGCATCAGGAGCTGGATCATTGATAGCGAAATGAAGACGGGCGACGTTGAGTGTTAAAAGTAAATTCGGCCGTCCTCAGCCCCTCTGATAACAACCATTCCGTTAGCTTTCATTGCCCAGCCAAAATGGCTATTACGAAGATATCGAGATGATCAAATATAATTTGCTTAATTCAGCATTGACTAGTAAGCGAGAGCTCCAAATTGTCATACCTTGAGCTTAATCGCGTGACAACGAGCGAAACAAATCAAGCGAAAAACTTCGCCACCGTCTTCGAAACCGTTAGGGCCTTTTTGGGGAATTCAAAAACGTAGCGTCGAACCCCTTCTGAGATCACTATGTATCGTTGACGATCGAAATCAATATGCAGTTTAAGCTGTGCCAAATAACCGTATTTCTTAGAAAAGCGATCCTCTAGCTCTGTGAGATAATCGACTTCATTACTGAAAACCAACCAAACTTCTAACGCAACATTTTTGATTTCGGCTTCACCGTCCGTCAGACTAATTAAATGGGTGCGCTGGTGTCCCGCCATGTGTCCAGCAGGTTTCAGTATATTCATGTGCCGGGTCGGGTCGGTGACCATACGCCTCTCGTAGAAGCTGCTTCCAGCGCCGTCATCCGCCGTTTTAAACAGTTGACCTGGCCAACTGTCCTCAGCTATAGCATAAAAGTCCTCGATTCGATAAATGTCCCGATGCCCGCCGAAATGGATCGCGAAGAATTTATCATCCTTGAATATGCCGTAGACTAGCTCGTCGTTAGTCCCTACCCCACGCCTGGTTGTTAAATGGATGTGATGGATGTTGCTGCAATACAACAGAAAATCAGCTTTCGACCAGTTCGTATGATCCTTGCTCAAATAGGCCGAGAGGTCATCTCCTTGCTCTATTTTCGCACGCAGAGCATTCCAAGTTCTGGCGTATTCAGGAGGAACATCGAAGGTCGCAGCGATTTCGACCTGGCGAGGTCTTGCCGACACCTTCTTGTTCAAGATCGACGCGTAAACTATTGGGGCTATCCCTCTTGCAGTTCCCTCGACCACCTCTAGATCCAAGCCGAATTCGGCGATTAATTTCTGCTCGTAGATTTTGATGTAGTCCTCGACCAGCAGGACCTTGTTGTAGAGCATCATGCTCGCTCTCCAATGCACTCGTTACCCAGCCCCAACTGTCGAGCAAGTCGAGAGATCGGACGAG
>NZ_JAOCBT010000044.1:0-11079 GCF_029840045.1 Pseudomonas sp. GD03903
CACTACCTGAGCACCACCAACCAACGCCAGTGGAGGAAACCATGGCAGAAGACAACCTCAACACGGCCGCCGGGTGCCGCCTCGGTTTCGGCACGAAGACCCCGGCAGCCGACAAAGCAGGCTACGAAGCCGACACCTATGTGGACGTCGGCGAGATCGAAGACCTCGGCGAGTTCGGCGATACCTTCAGCAACGTGAACTTCACCGCGCTGGGCGATGGTCGTGTGCGCAAGTACAAGGGCACCGCGGATGCCGGCGACATGACCCTGACTGTCGGTCTGGACAACGGCGATGCCGGGCAGACTGCGGTCAAGGCTGCTCACGCAGACCGCACCAAGGGTAACTACAACGTGAAGGTCACGCTGAACGACGGCGACCCGACCGCAACCCCGGTGATCCTGCCGACCACCTACTACTTCGGTGTGAAGGTCATGAACAACACCGTTGCTGCCGGCAGTGCCGACAACGTGGTGCGCCGCAACATGACCTTCGGCATCAACACCCCGATCCTCGAAATCCCCGCCGGCCCGGCGGCAGGCCCGTAATCGACGGGGCTATGCCCCGTCTCCTCCCTGACTGAGAGATGCCCATGAGTGAAGCCCTGCACGGCACTGTCACGCTGGTGATCGGTGCCCGTACCTACACACTGCAGCCGACCCTGGAGGCCGCGCTGAAGATCGAATCGCGCTTCGGTGGCCTCCGTCCAGCGATGGAGTCCATGCGCCTGCTGAGCATCGGCGCCTGCGCTGATGTGGTTATCGCTGCCGCCGGCTTGAAGCCGGAGGAGCACACGACCCTGGCTACGCAGGTCTTCGAGACTGGCGTGGTCAAGGTCTCTGCGCAGCTCACCGACTACATAACAGGCCTGCTGAGCCCGGTACCGCCGAGCATCTCCGAACGGGGAAAGCCCGAGGCGGCCAGCACAGCGCCGTGAGGAATGGCAGCTACGTCGACTACCTGTTCGGCGTGGCCACCGGCTGGCTGGGCTGGCCGCCTGAAACCGCATGGCGAACGCCGATCCCGCAAATCCTGATGGCGCTGGATGCCCGCCTGGACTGGATGGGCGGCGGCAAGCCTCAGCAGCAGTCTGCGCCGAAGCGGAAGGCCAGCGTCGCCGACCGCTTAAAGGCGTTTTTGCGAGGCCCTGGGGAATAGTTCCTATGATACCTTCCGGCAATATCACTAGGTCGGGAGGTAGAAATGCAAACTCTGATTGTTGTGTTGCTGCTAGTGATCATCGTGCTGCTTGCGCCATGGGTGCTTGGGCTTCTCACTGCGGGGGCAGTGGTGTATGTCGGTGCTCTCGTCGTCGCGCTGATCATTGGTCTCATCTTGATTGGCTATCAACAGATTCGGGCTCGGCTTAATGACCCGGAGCTACTTGAGCGGCGGCGAGTTAGCCGGCTTATACAAAGGTCGAATGAGGTTTTCAAAGAACCGCCACCTAAGTGGCAGCAGCGTGAAGATGATTGATAAACCGCCTCCGGGCGGTTTTTTCTTGCCCGGAGGAAAGTATGGCGGATCGTGAAGTCCAGGGGATGCTGATCCAGATCGAGGCCACTACGGCGCAGTTGCGCCGTGAATTGGCTAGTGCAGATCAGGTTGTCACTACTGTGACCTCAAGCATCGATAGCAGCCTGTCCACTGTTGACTCAGCCTTCAATCAGGTGAGTGACTCCGCCTCGAAGGCTGGCCAACTTATGCGAGGGGCGTTTGCCGCGCTGGCCGGGGCCGGCCTGGTTGGTAGCATCATCCAACAGGTTGATGCCTACGGGCAGATGGCTGATCGCATGGAGATGGCTGCGGGCAGCACCGAGACCTACAACCAGGTGCAACAGCACTTGCTGCAAACTGCTCAAGAGACGTATCGGCCGCTGGCCGAGGCTCAGGAGCTGTACATCCGTACGGCAGCCGTTATGCGCTCGCTGGGCTTCGACACGCAGCAGACGCTAGATATCACCGATAGCTTCAGCTTCTTGCTGGTGACCAACGCCGCGTCGGCCGACAAGGCAGGATCTGCGCTGGACTCATATTCGAAGGCCCTGCAAACCGGCAAGGTTGAGGCTGACGGCTGGGTATCGATTCAGGATGCGATGCCGACGATCGTCGACGCGATCGCCAGTGCGACTGGCAAGAGCGCGGAGGAGATCCGCAATCTGGGCGTACAGGGCAAGCTGTCGCTTGATGACATCAACACCGGACTGCTGCGTACGGTGGAGGTGAACCGCAAGGCAGCGGCTGCTATGTCGACTAGCGTGCAAGATGCGTTGGTCAATATCCAGAATGCGATGACTGACTTCCTTGGGAGGATGGAGGAAAGCACGGGGGTTATTGCCGCGCTGGCGGGCGCCCTGGGGGTAGTGGCAGATAACTTCGAGATTGTCGCGGCGATTGTTGGCGGACTTGGTGCCGGAGCATTGACGCTCTACACCGCTAAGGCTGCGCTGGCGGTTAAGGCTGCAATAGCTTTGAAGGTCGCGGCAATCCAGAACGCTCAGGCCGCTATTGTTGCGGCTGATGCTCAGCGTATCTTTGCGGTGGCACAGTTACAGCAAGCGGAGGCAGCGGTTGCCTCTGCGACGGGGCTGCAGCGTCTGTCCGTGGTGCAGACACAGCTTATTCCTAAGCAGGCTGCGCTCACGGCGGCTACTGAGGCGCTGGCTATCGCGCAAGCCAATCTAACGAGGGTAACCACTGGCGGATTACTTGCTGCTCTTGGTGGCCCCGTGGGCTTGGCCATGCTCGCCGGAACGGCAGCGGCATCATTCCTATTACTGCGTGACAATGCGGATCAGGCAGGATTTGGCCTGGACGACTTGAAGAAGTCGGTCGAGCAGGTACGGGAAGAGTTTCAGAAGCTGAGCAAAGATCAGCGCGCTGCGGCGCTGGTGAAGTGGAAAGAGGAGCAAATCAAGGCCTCGGATGAGGTACGGGACTCCTACGGCGCCCTTGCTCAGTCGATCCGCTCGGCGATGGTTACTGCTCCAGCCCGTGACATGGGAGGGCAATACACCAAGCAGTTGACTCAGTACCAGGAGTTGATCGGCCAGCTCAATGAGGCCAAGGCTGCTGGCCAGTCGTTAGCGCCGGTTATTGAAGAAGCCGGAAAGCGCGCAGGAATCTCGCCGGAGAAGATCGACTCTTGGGTTAAGCAGGCCGGCGTCCTCAGTGAGGCTGGGGACCGCTCCGAGAAAGTCTCCGACATCCTGCGCGTGCTGACAGGTGTGACGGACGAAAATACAGCCTCGACCAACGCTAACAACGCCGCCAAGACCGGCATGAGCAGCGCTGGGCAGACCTATCTGGAGACGCTGCAGAAGCAGTTGGGCGCTCTTCAGGACAACAACGATGCGGTCAAGGAAGCAGAGCGCTGGGTTCGCGACCACGAGGAGGCGACGGAAGCCGACAAGGTTGCAATCCTCTCTGCTGCCTATGCGAAGAAGGCCCAGGCGGAGGCCAACAAGAAAGCAACCGAGTCCCAGAAGACGCACACGAAGTCGCTGCAGGATGAGGTCAAGGCGCTGGATGCGCTGATCGACAAGGCGCTGCCGGAGAAGAAGCGCCTGGAGGACCTGACCGAGGGAGTGGAGAAACTGCGCAAGGCGCAGGCCGCCGGCAAGATCACCAGCGCTGAGATGGAGCTCGGGATCAAGAACCTGAACGAAGCCTATGCCGACGGTTCGATCCAGAAGCGCATCCAGCAGGAGCAGAAGCTGGCCGAGCAACGGCGTAACAGCGCCGACGCCTACCGGAAGGCCATGGAGGTGGTGCTGCAGGCGCGACAGGACGCGATCAACTCCGACGTCGCCGGCATCGGCCTCGGTGACGATGAGCGCGACCAGGCACAACGGCTCGATGCCGTGAAGAAGAAGTACGCCGACCTTCGGCGCGAGCTGGAGGCTCAGCAGGAGGACGCCAGCCGGCGCCTGAACCCTGCTGCCTATGAGCAGCGCCTGGCAGATCTCGCCGACTTCCAAGCGCGCGAGTTGCAGATGGAGGTCGATGGCTACGGTGCGCGCTTGGAAGCGCAGCGGGACTACCGCAACGGCGCCCGCCGGGCGTGGCAGAACATCCAGGCGGATGCGGCGGACGTGGCATCGGCGACCGATGACATGCTCACCACTGGCTTCAACACAGCGAGCAATGCACTGGCCGACTTCGCCACGACTGGCAAGCTAAAGTTCCGCGACTTTGCCAGCAGCGTGATCAACGACATGGCGCGTATTGCTAGCCAGCAAGCAGCAACCGGGTTGCTCAGCGGCCTGATTGGCATGGGTGTGTCGGCGGCCGGCAGCTACTTCGGTGGTGGATCATCTGCCGCCGGCGCAACGCAGTCCGGCTACACGGGCACAGACTTTGCCAATTGGTCGGCGCGACAGGCGAAGGGCGGGGGCTGGGATGGCGGCGTTCAGTTCTTTGCAAAGGGCGGCGCATTCACCAACAGCATCGTCAACCGGCCAACCGCGTTCGGGATGGCTGGCGGCGACATGGGCGTCGTTGGCGAGGCTGGTCCGGAGGCGATCCTGCCACTGGCTCGCGGCGCCGACGGCTCGCTGGGCGTTCGCTCGGTGGGTGGCGGCGGTGGTACCGCCCTGCAGATCAACGCGCCGGTGTCGGTCAACATGGAAGACCGTAGCTCTGAAGGCATGGAGCTCGACCAGGACGCTCTGCAGAAGAACATGCAGATTCAGATGCAGGCAGCGGCGGAACGTGCCGTCGCTGAATCTTGGCGCCCTGGTGGCGTCAGCTACCGCTACGCGGCCGGGAGGGGCTGATGGCAATCGAGACGTTTACCTGGGTGCCCGATGACGAGGCTGATGTCGACGGCACCCTGCGAACGCGTACGTCGCAGTTTGGCGACGGTTATGCGCAGGAGTCCGGCGACGGCATCAATGGCGAGAGCCAGAGCTGGTCCCTGACCTTCGGCGGCCTGCCAGAAGAAGTAGGGCCGATCCTCGACTTCATTCGCCGGCACAAGGGCTATCGGTCGTTCCTCTGGACTCCGCCCGGCGGCGATCTGGGAATGTACAAGTGCAAGGCCTACCGCAAGCAGCGGCGGCCTGGCGCGATCGAGGTTCTCTCGCTCACTTTTGACCAGGCATTCCATCCATGAGTCTCATTCTGCAGCTCCAGAAGCTGGAGCCCGGCGCCGAGATCATGCTGTTCGAGCTGGACGGCAGTGAGTTCGGCGCTGACGTGCTGCGCTTTCACGGACACGCCATCCCGCACACCCCGCAGGAGCTGGCAGCCGCCGGCGCCAGTGCGGATCAGCTGCCGGCGAAGTCGATCTGGTGGCAGGGGCAGGAGTACGCAGCCTGGCCGGTGCAGATCAGCGGCATCGAGGCGAACGGGGACGGCACGGCGGTACGCCCGAAGTTCTCGGCTGGCAACGTCAGCGGGCGCCTGACGGCTCTCTGCATCGCCTTCGATGACTTGGCCAACTTCCAGTTGACCATCCGCGAGACGCTGGCTGAGTTCCTGGACGCGGATAATTTCCCGGCGGGCAACTCCGATGCGGACCCGACCCAGGAGTCGATAAGCATCTGGTACTTCGACCAGAAGACCGGCGAGGACAACCAGGTGGTGGAGTGGGAGCTGGCCAGCCCTGGTGATGTCGGCAACGAGGCCATTGGTCGGCAGATGACCACGCTGTGCCACTGGTGCATGACCGGTGGCTATCGCGGTCCCGACTGCGGCTACACCGGTCCGTACTTCGACATTGACGACAACCCGACCGACGACCCGGCGAAGGACCAGTGTGCCGGCCTCTATCGGTCCTGCAATAAGCGATGGGGGCAGGGCAATCAGTTGCCCTTCGGCGGCTTCCCCGCAGTGTCCCTGATTGCCCGGAGTTGACCATGCGCTACGAACTCACCATTAACGAGCTCTACAGCAATAGCCCCGCAGGCGTGGCTGCTGGTGCTGCAACCATTCGATTCGCGGCATCCGGTGCTGAGATCGGGCGCCAGGAGCTATACGGCAAAACCACCAGCGACTATCGGATGATGGTCGACCTGCCTGAGAATGGGGCAATTGCCGAGGCTATCCAGCAAGTGGGGAAGGTCAAGTTCACTTGGCGTGAGGTTCCAGGAGATGCGTAAGCAGACCCTGAGCGCCATCCAGGCGCACGCAGCCGAGGAGTACCCGCGCGAGGCGTGTGGCGTGGTCATCGGCAACGGCAAGGCGCAGCAGTACATCCGCTGCCGGAATACGGCCAGCCAGCCGCTGGAAGAGTTTCGGATGCACCCGGAGGACTACGCCGCGGCGGAGGACCTGGGCGAAGTGGTGGCCATCGTGCATAGCCACCCGGACGCCAGCAGCAGACCATCGCCCCACGACCTGGCCATGTGCGAGGCATCCGGCCTGCCGTGGCACATCCTCAGTTGGCCGGAAGGCGATCTGCGCACCATAGCGCCGGCAGGCAACATCCCATTGCTGGGCCGCCCCTTCGTCCACGGCGCTTGGGATTGCTGGCAGGTGTGCGCCGATTGGTACCAGCGCGAGTGGGGGCTGGAGTTCGAGCGCTTCGAACGCCAGGACGGCTGGTGGGAGCAGGCCGACGGGCCGAGTCTCTATGAGCAGTATTTCGAGGGGGCTGGTTTCTGCCCGGTCAGCGCACCTCAGCGCGGCGACATGATCGTCTTCGAGGTTGGGCGCACGCACCATCCGAACCATGCCGGCATCTACCTCGGCGCCGACGCGGTGCTGCCAGGGGAAGACAGCAAGGTCTTCGGCGCCGGGCCGTTCCTCCTGCACCATCTCTACGGCAAGCCCAGCGAGATCATCGTCTACGGCGGCAACTGGCATGAGCGGGCGCGTCTGATCCTTCGGCATGGCTCCGTGCTACAGTTTGGCGATTATGGAGTGGAGGGTTCGTCAGGATGATTCTGGCTGTTATTGTTATTAGTGTGGCTTTGATTGTTCCGGTTTTTTTGTACTGCTCAGTGCAGGCGCACGCGCGTGACGGGGAGCGGAAGATTGCAAATGCCCTTGTGGCGCTTTTGTTTTTGCTGTGCATTCCGTGGGGTTGGTATTTTCTCTAATACAATAGCGCAGAAAATATAAACAAACGCAATCTACAGGCCGAGCGTGCTGCTTGTATGAACTCAACTATGGCATTTGTAATGTCTCAGGGGTTTGTCAGGCAGCGCTTGAAGTCGCCTGGGACGGCTGACTTTCCTATGATTACAAGCCCTGGCGTGCGCGTCGAGTACTTGCCTCAAGAAGCGGGTTGTAAACATGCGGTTCTCGCGTATGTAGATGCCCAGAATAGTTTCGGTGGTACAGTTAGAAATAGATATTCCGTGATCATGGAAAGAGTTAGTGGCGATGTGTGGCGTGCACATGATCTGAAAATTCAGTAGTTTTATAGTTAATCAAAAACCCGCTTCGGCGGGTTTTTTATTGCCCGGAGGGAGCATGCCTACTGCGAATCAAGCAACCATCATCAAGCTGTCCGGCCCGCTCATTCGCGAGTTCGGCCGGGAGCACCGTCGCCTGCTCGACACGGGTGCAGTGCAGGAAGCGTTCAGCGCTCTGCGCAATACCCTGCCGGGCTTCAAGGAGGCTATCCAGCGCCTGGAGCGAATGGGTATGCGCTTCGCCATCTTCCGCAACCGCAAGAACATTGGTGAGGGGGACATGGGCGCCGGCGGTTCGCGAGAGGTTCGGATTGTTCCTGTGATCTCGGGGAGCAAGCGCGCCGGTGTGCTGCAGACAGTTCTCGGCGTCGCGCTGATCGTTGCCGGCTTCTTCGCCAAAAGTCCGAACCTTATGATCGCGGGTGCCGGTATGGCGCTTGGAGGCGCGGCGCAGATGCTCAGCCCGCAAGCCAAGGGTCTCAGCCAGTCGGCTGCCCCTGAGAACCTACCCAGCTACGCCTTCGGCAGCGCGAAGAACACCACCGCCAGTGGCAACCCTGTGCCCTATTGCTGTGGCAAACGCCGGTGGGGCGGGGCGATCATCAGCGCCTCGATCTATGCCGAAGACAAGACCTGATCCCGCCATCCAAGACCAACCGCCGCGAGGCGGTTTTTTTATGCCTGGAGAAATGCATGGGCACCGACGTTCAGCAGCACCTCAGTGGCCGCAAGGGCGGTAGCAGCAAGCCCAAGCAACCGTCGATCGCACGCGACAGCCTGCAGTCGGTGGCCACCGCCAAGATCCTGCTGGCAGTGGGGGAGGGTGAGTTCGCCGAGGGGCCGAGCGATCAGGATATCTACCTGGACAACACCCCGCTTGTGGACGCCAGCGGCAACGTCAACTTCCCCAACGTGAAATGGGAATGGCGCAGCGGCAGTGTCGATCAGGACTACATCCCCGGCATTCCGTCGGTCGAAAACGAGACCACGGTGAACGTCGAGCTGCGCAGCGATACCCCGTGGGTGCGCTCGGTGAGCAACACCCAGCTCTCCGCCGTGCGCCTGCGCTTCGCTTGGCCGGCCCTGCAAAAGCAGGAGACTAGCGGGGACGTGAAGGGCTACCGGATTGAGTACTCGGTGGAGGTGAGCACCGACGGCTCCGCTTATCAGCAGGTGCTGCTGGATGCGGTCGACGGGAAGACCACCAGCCGCTACGAGCGCAGCCAGCGTATCGACCTGCCGCCGGCGACCACTGGCTGGCAGGTGCGC
The DNA here is from genome assembly GCF_029840045.1 of Pseudomonas sp. GD03903. Lineage (NCBI taxonomy): Bacteria > Pseudomonadati > Pseudomonadota > Gammaproteobacteria > Pseudomonadales > Pseudomonadaceae > Pseudomonas > Pseudomonas sp. GD03903. The sequence continues at coordinate 8,631 of NZ_JAOCBT010000044.1, forward strand.
GTGCGCCGCATCACGCCGAACCAGAACAGCAGCCTGATCGCCGACACCATGCTGATCGCCGGGCTGACTGAGGTGATCGACGCGAAGCTGCGGTACCCGAATACCGCACTGCTCTATATCGAGTTCAGCGCGGAGCAGTTCAGCAACATCCCCGCCGTCACCGTCGAGTGCAAAGCCCGCAAGGTCCAGGTGCCGACCACCTACGACCCAGAACTGCGCACCTACACCGGCGTGTGGGATGGCAGCTTTAAGAGCGCTTGGACCAACAATCCGGCGTGGATCACCTACGACATCAGCACCAACGCGCGCTTCGGCCTGGGCAAGCGGATCAAGCCCTGGATGGTCGACAAGTGGGAGCTGTACAAGATCGCCCAGTACTGCGACCAGTTGGTACCGGACGGGAAGGGCGGTCAGGAACCGCGCTTCCTGTGCGACCTGAACCTGCAATCGCGCTCGCAGGCTTGGACTCTGCTGCGGGACATCGCAGCAATCTACCGGGGGATGAGCTACTGGGCGCAGGGGCAACTGGTCTCGCAGGCCGACATGCCGCGCACTGCCGACTTCGACTACGTCTTCACCCGGGCGAACGTGATTGACGGGAAGATGACCTACGGCGCCGCTTCGGCGCGCACCAGGTACAGCCGCGCCCTGGTCAGCTACGACAACCCGGCGAACAACTACGACACGGACGTTACCGGTTACCACGACGATGCGCTGTTGCGTCGGTACGGTGACAATCCTGTGGAGGCCAGCGCCATCGGCTGCACGCGCGAGAGCGAGGCACAGCGGCGCGGGAAATGGTTGGTGCTGACCAGCGTGCAGGACCGGACCATCACCTTCGCCACCGGCATGGAAGGCCGGATTCCGCTGCCGGGCTACATCATCCCTGTGGCCGACTCGCTGCTGGCCGGCCGCGAGATCGGCGGCCGGATCTCGGCTGTTGCTGGGCGCGTGGTGACGCTCGATCGTGTCACCCAGGCGAAGGCCGGTGACCGCTTGATCATCAACCTGCCGAGTGGGCGTGCCGAGGGGCGCACCGTGCAGTCGGTCAACGGCAAGGCAGTGACCGTCACCACTGCATACTCGGAGGCGCCGGAGCCTGAACTGTGCTGGGCGCTCGACGCCGATGACCTGGCCGTCCAGCTCTATCGGGTGATGAGCACCAAGCGCGACGATAACGGGCAGTGGACGATCAACGGCCTGCAGTACGAGCCGAGCAAGTTCGACTACATCGACACCGGCGCGCGCCTGGAGGAGCGGCCGATCAGCGTCATCCCGGTGACCACTGTGCAGCCGCCCGCCAACGTGACGCTGACCTCGCGTTGGACGATCGATCAGGGCCTGGCGGTCAGCACCATGACAATCGCCTGGCCTGCCGTCGATGGCGCTGTGGCCTACGACGTGGAGTGGAAGAAGGACAGCGGTAACTGGATTCGGCTACCTCGCCAGGGCGCCACTGGCGTCGACGTCACCGGCATCTATGCCGGGGCTTATCTGGCCCGCGTGCGCGCGGTGAGCGCTTTCGAGATCACTTCGACTTGGCGTACCTCCGTCCTCACCAACCTGGTGGGAAAGGACGGCCTGCCGCCGGTGCTGGCGTTCCTGCGCACCACCTCGGGGCCGTGGAAGATTCAACTCAACTGGGGCTTCCCGGCCGGCGCAGAGGACACAGCATTCACCGAGCTGCAGCAGTCCACCACGCCTGGTGGTAGTGAACAGACAGCGACGGCGCTTGGCCTGTTCGCCTATCCGACAGACACGCACACCGTCATGCCCATGCCGGCAGGAGCGCGGTTAGCGTTTCGTGGACGTTTGATCGATCGCACCGGCAACGTGGGCGCCTGGTCGGGGTGGGTCGATGGAATCACCTCGTCGGATGCCTCGGAATACAACGAGCTGATTACGAAGGAGTACGTGGAGTCGGCGCTGGGCCAGGAGTTCTTCGACAACATCGAGGAGATCCAGACCAACGTCGACCAGCTGATGGAGCAGTACTTCGACCCTGCGGTGGCTTACATGAAGGGACAGATCGTTCGGCAGGATGGTCGCCTGTATCAGGCCCTGCAGGACGTGCCGGCCGGTAACCCTCCGCCGAACCCGGTTTACTGGGGCGACGTGGGGCAGATCGTGGAATCGGCCAACGGACTGGCCATCCAGGTGCAGGAGAACACCGCCGATATCCAAGAGTTGGACGGCAAGGTCACTGCCAGCGCGAGCCAGATGAGCGTGCTGGTCGCAGCCTATCGAGACGACAGTGGCGAGGGAGACCTGCAGGATGCGTTGCGCGGTGCGGAGTCCACGGCGCAGATCGTCCAAGAGAGCCAGGTCCGGGTTACTGAAAACCAGGCCATGGCGCGTTCGGTGGAGCAAGTGTCAGCAGCAACGTCGAAGAACGCCGGGACGATCCAGCAGGTTTCCCAAGTAGTGGCCGACGTGAACGCGGGTGTTC
>NZ_JAOCBT010000045.1:0-10445 GCF_029840045.1 Pseudomonas sp. GD03903
TACTACCTGAGCACCACCAACCCAACGCCAGTGGAGGACACCATGGCAGAAGACAATCTCAATACGGCTGCCGGCTGCCGCGTGGCCCTCGGCAGCAAAACGCCGGCGGACACCGAAGCCGAGTACAAGGCGGACACCTACGTCGATATCGGCGAGATCGAGGACATCGGCGAGTTCGGCGACACCTTCAGCAACGTGAACTTTACATCGCTGGCTAACGGTCGGGTGCGCAAGTACAAGGGCACCGCCGATGCCGGTGACCTGACCCTCACCGTTGGCCTGGACAACGGCGACGCCGGCCAGAACGCGGTCAAGGTGGCGCACAAGGACCGCTCCAAGGGCAACTACAACGTCAAGATCACCCTGAACGACGGCGACCCGTCTGCCAATCCGGAGATTCTGCCGACCACTTACTACTTCGGCGTGAAGGTGATGAACAACACCGTGGCGCCGGGCAGCGCCGACAACGTGGTGCGCCGCAACATGACCTTCGGCATCAACACCGACATCCTGGAAATCGCTCCGACTCCGGTTGCCGGTCCCTGATCGACGGGGCTCTGCCCCGTCTCCTCTGACGAGAAACGCCCATGAGTGAAGCCCTGCACGGCACCGTCACGCTGGTGATCGGTGCCCGTACCTACACGCTGCAGCCGACCCTGGAGGCTGCGCTGAAGATCGAATCGCGCTTCGGTGGTCTGCGCCCAGCGATGGAGTCCATGCGCCTGCTGAGCATTGGCGCCTGCGCTGACATAGTGATCGCTGCCGCCGGCCTGAAGCCGGAGGAGCACACGACCCTCGCCACGCAGGTTTTCGAGACTGGCGTGGTCAAGGTCTCCGCGCAGCTCACCGACTACATCACTGGCCTGCTGAGCCCGGTACCGCCGAGCATCGCCGAACGGGGAAAGCCCGAGGCGGCCAGCACAGCGCCGTGAGGAATGGCAGCTACGTCGACTACCTGTTCGGCGTGGCCACCGGCTGGCTGGGTTGGCCGCCTGACACCGCATGGCGCACGCCAATCCCGCAGATCCTGATTGCGCTGGATGCCCGCCTGGACTGGATGGGTGGCGGCAAGCCGCAGCAGCGGTCGGCACCGCAACGGAAGGCCAGCGTGGCTGATCGCCTGAAAGCGTTCTTGCGGGGACGGCAGGAACCATAGCACCGCCTTCGGGCGGTTTTTTTACGCCCGGAGAAAACGATGTCCGATCAAGAAGTCCAGGGGATGCTGATCCAGCTGGAGGCCACCACTGCACAGCTGCGGCGGGAGCTGGCGAGCGCGGACAGCGTGGTCGCGAAAACGACCCAGAGCATCGACCGCAACCTGGCTCAGGTCGATTCCGCGTTTGACCGGACGGCTCAGGGCGCCCAGCAAGCTGGCACGCTGATCCGTGGCGCCTTCGCTGCGATCGCCGGTGCCGGCCTGGTGGGCAGCATCATCCACCAGGTGGACGCCTACGGGCAGATTGCCGACCGCCTGAAGATGGTCACCGGCAGCACCGAAGAATACAACGAAGTCCAGCAGCACCTGCTGCGTACTGCGCAGGAGACCTACCGGCCGTTGGCTGAGGCGCAGGAGCTGTACATCCGCACCAGCAAAGTGATGCAGTCGCTGGGCTTCGACACCCAACAGGCCCTCGACATCACCGACAGCTTTAGCTTCCTGCTGGTGACCAACGCTGCGTCGGCCGACAAGGCGGGCTCGGCGCTCGGCGCCTACTCGAAGGCTCTGCAGACCGGCAAGGTTGAGGCCGACGGCTGGGTGTCCATTCAGGATGCGATGCCGACCATTGTCGACGCGATCGCCAGTGCCACCGGTAAGAGCGCGGAGGAGATCCGCAAGCTGGGTGTGCAGGGCAAGCTGTCGCTGGACGACATCAACACCGGTCTGTTGCGCACGGTGGAGGTGAACCGTAAGGCAGCCGCCGACATGTCGGTGAGCGTGCAGGACGCCCTGGTCAACATCCAGAACGCCCTCGGCGACTTCTTCGGCCGCATGGAGGAGAGCACCGGCGTTGTGGCTGGCCTGGCCAGTGTCATCAGCGTGGTGGGCGACAACATCGGCACCGTCGCCGCTGTGATGGCGGGAGCCGGTGTATCGGCGCTGACGGTCTATACCGCCCGCGCAGCGCTCGCGATTAAGACTTCCTTGGCTGATCGCGCCGCACGGATCGCCCAGGCTGAGGCCGTCATGCAGTCGGCCATTGCCGACCAGCGCAAGGCCGAGACGCTGACCGTGTTGGCGGCCAGGGAAGCGGCTGCGGCGCGCGGTACTGCCGTTCAGACCGAGATGTCGCTGGCACTCGCTCAGGCTCGGCAGCGAGAGGCCGCTGCCACCGCATCGGTGGCCACGGCACAAGCTGGGCTGCGTGCTGCCTCGGCGGGCCTGCTGACCGTGCTGGGTGGCCCGATGGGGCTCGCCCTGCTTGCCGGCACTGCGGCGGCATCGTTCCTGCTGCTGCGCGACAACGCCGACCAAGCAGGCGTCAGCCTGGACGACCTGCACAAGCCCGTGCAGCAGTTGCGGGAGGAGTTCGCAAAGCTCAACCGCGACCAGCGCGAAGCCTCGCTGGTGAAGTGGCAGCAGGAGCAGATCAACGCCACCGATAAGGTCAAGGAAGCCTACGGCGCGCTGTCCCAGTCGATCCGATCGGCGATGGTTACGGCGCCGGCGCGGGACTCCAACGGGCTGTATACCCAGCAGTTGCGCGACTACCAGTCGCTGATCGAGCGGCTGAACCAGGCGCGCGCCTCGGGCCAGGATCTGTCGCCGATCCTGAAGGAAGTGGCCGACCGGATGCAGGTACCGGCCGGCACGCTGCAGCAGTGGATTAGTCAGGCCGGTGCGATCGGAGATGCCGATCACCGCTCAGGCCTGATCGCCGAAACCCTGCGTGTGTTGACCGGCGTAACCCAGGAGAACACGGCGGCGACCAATGCCAACAATGCCGCGAAAACCGGCATGAGCAGCGCCGGGCAGACCTACCTGGACACGCTGCAGAAGCAACTGGGCGGACTGCAGGACAACAACGACGCGATCAAAGCGGCGAATCGTTTCATTGCCGACAACACCGACCTGACCGATACCGATCGCCAGGCGATCCTCTCGGCCGCGAACGCGATCGAGGCGCAGAAGAAGGCCAACCAGGCGGCGACGGCCAGCGGCAAAGCCCGCACGAAGTCGCTGCAGGATGAGGTGAAGGCGCTGGATGCGCTGATCGACAAGGCGTTGCCGGAGAAGAAGCGCCTGGAGGATCTGGCTGAGGGCGTGGAGAAACTGCGCAAGGCGCAGGCCGCCGGTAAGATCACCAGCGCCGAGATGGAGCTCGGGATCAAGAACCTGAACGAGGCCTATGCCGATGGTTCGATCCAGAAGCGCATCCAGCAGGAGCAGAAGCTGGCCGAGCAGCGGCGTAACAGCGCCGATGCCTACCGGAAGGCCATGGAAGTGGTGCTGCAGGCACGGCAGGACGCGATCAACTCCGACGTCGCTGGCATCGGCCTCGGCGACGATGAGCGCGACCAGGCGCAGCGGCTGGACGCCGTGCGCAAGAAGTACGCCGACCTTCGGCGTGAGCTGGAGGCCCAGCAAGAGGACGCCAGCCGGCGCCTCGGCCCCGCTGCCTACGAGCAGCGCCTGGCGGATCTGGCCGACTTCCAGGCGCGTGAGCTGCAGATGGAGGTCGACGGCTACGGTGCTCGGCTCGATGCGCAGCGGGACTATCGCAACGGCGCCCGCCGGGCGTGGCAGAACATCCAGGCGGATGCGGCGGACGTTGCATCGGCGACCGACGACATGCTCACCACTGGCTTTAACACTGCCAGCAACTCCCTGGCTGATTTCGCTACCACGGGGAAATTCAAGTTCCGCGACTTCTCCAACAGCGTGATCAACGACATGGCCCGAATCGCCAGCCAGCAGGCCGCGACGGGGCTTCTCAGTGGCGTGCTGGGCGCGGGAGTCTCGGCAGTCAGTGGCTGGATGGGGGGCTCGGCAACGGCCGGCGCATCGGCCTCCGGTTACACCGGCAACGCCTATGCGAACTGGGCGGCCGCCCAGGCCGACGGCGGCGCCTGGGCCAGCGGCGTGCAGTTCTTCGCCAATGGTGCGGCCTTCACCAACTCCATCGTCAGCCGGCCGACTGCCTTCGGTATGGCCGGCGGGCGCACGGGGATCATGGGCGAGGCTGGGCCGGAGGCGATCCTACCACTTGCTCGCGGCGCTGACGGCTCGCTGGGCGTTCGCTCGGTGGGTGGGGGCGGTGGTACTGCCCTGCAGGTGAATGCGCCTGTCGCGGTCACTGTTGAAGACCGCAGTTCGGAGGGTATGGAGCTGGACCAGGAGGCGCTGCAGCAGAACATGCAGCTGCAGATGAAGGCGGCGGCAGAGCGCGCCGTCGCTGATTCGTGGCGCCCTGGCGGCGTCAGCTACCGCAACGCGGCCGGGAGGGGCTGATGGCAATCGAGACATTTACCTGGGTGCCCGATGACGAGGCGGATGTCGACGGCACCCTGCGCACCCGCCCGTCGCAATTCGGCGATGGGTATGCGCAGGAGTCCGGTGACGGAATCAACGGCGAGAGCCAGAGCTGGTCCCTGACCTTCGGTGGCCTACCGGATGAGGTAGGCCCGATCCTTGACTTCATTCGCCGGCACAAGGGTTACCGATCCTTTCTGTGGACTCCGCCCGGCGGTGAGCTGGGCATGTACAAGTGCAAGGCCTACCGCAAGCAGCGGAGGCCCGGCGCCATTGAGGTTCTGTCACTCACCTTTGACCAGGCGTTCCACCCATGAGCCTCATTCTGCAGCTCCAGAAGTTGGAGCCCGGCTCCGAGATCATGTTGTTCGAGCTGGACGGCAGCGAGTTCGGCGCTGACGTGCTGCGCTTTCATGGGCACGCCATCCCGCACACCCCGCAGGAGCTGGCAGCCGCCGGCGCCAATGCGGATCAACTGCCGGCGAAGTCAATCTGGTGGCAGGGGCAGGAGTACGCAGCCTGGCCAGTGCAGATCAGCGGCATCGAGGCCAACGGCGATGGCACGGCGGTTCGTCCGAAGTTCTCAGCGGGTAACGTCAGCGGGCGCCTCACGGCGCTCTGCCTGGCCTTCGATGACTTGGCCAACTTCCAGCTGACCATCCGCGAGACGCTGGCCGAGTTCCTGGACGCGGATAACTTCCCGGCGGGCAACTCCGATGCGGACCCGACCCAGGAGTCGATCAGCATCTGGTACTTCGACCAGAAGACCGGCGAGGACAACCAGGTGGTGGAGTGGGAGCTGGCGAGCCCAGGCGATGTCGGCAATGAGGCCATCGGCCGGCAGATGACCACGCTGTGCCACTGGTGCATGACGGGGGGCTATCGCGGCCCCGACTGCGGCTACACCGGTCCGTATTTCGACATCGATGACAACCCGACCGACGACCCGGCGAAGGACCAGTGCGCCGGCCTCTATCGGTCCTGCAATAAGCGTTGGGGGCAGGGCAATCAGTTGCCCTTCGGCGGCTTCCCCGCCGTGTCCCTGATCGCCCGGAGCTGACCATGCGCAAGCAGATCCTGAGCGCCATTCAGGCGCACGCGGCCGAGGAGTACCCGCGCGAGGCGTGCGGCGTGGTCATCGGCAACGGCAAGGCGCAGCAGTACGTCCGCTGCCGGAATACGGCCAGCCAGCCGCTGGAGGAGTTCCGGATGCACCCGGAGGACTACGCCGCGGCGGAGGACCTGGGCGAAGTGGTGGCCATCGTGCATAGCCACCCGGACGCCACCAGCAGGCCGTCGCCGCACGACTTGGCCATGTGCGAGGCCTCCGGCCTGCCTTGGCACATCCTCAGTTGGCCGGAGGGTGACCTGCGGACAATCGCGCCGGCGGGCAACATCCCTCTGCTGGGGCGACCTTTCGTCCATGGCGTCTGGGATTGCTGGCAGGTCTGCGCCGATTGGTACCAGCGCGAGTGGGGGCTGGAGTTCGAACGCTTCGAGCGCCAGGACGGATGGTGGGAGCTGGTCGATGGTCCTAGCCTCTATGAAGAACAGTTCGACGCGGCGGGTTTCCACCAGGTCGACACGCCACGGCGCGGGGACATGATTGTTATGGCGGTGGGCAAGACAGTGCACCCGAACCATGCCGGCATCTACCTCGGCGCCGACGCGGCGCTGCCGGGAGAGGACAGCAAGGTGTTCGGCGCTGGGCCTTTCCTACTCCACCACCTCTACGGCAAGCCCAGCGAGGTCATCGTCTACGGCGGAAACTGGGCTGAGCGGGCGCGGTTGGTCCTGCGCCACGGTCAGGCAAGGGAATAGGCTGTGCTACCCTCCGGCGACCTGATAGGAGGGAACCATGAAAAAGCTTACCGGAGCGGCGGTTGTCGTATTTCTTGCAGGGTGTTCGACCTCGCCTGTATCGGTTGGGACTGCAACCCAGGCCAAGGCCGATAACGTGTATGCCTACCAAGCGAAGCCTTCCGGACCGTCCGGTGCTCTCACGGTAGTGCGTGACTCCGGCTTCATCGGTGGAGGGTGTGACATGGGCGTCTATGTGAACGGACGTCTGGCGGCGCGCATCGCGACGAAGGAGAGGGTGACGTTTTATTTGCCGGCGGGATCATCTGTAATCGGAGCTGGCCCTGTCGGATCCGGGCTTTGTGGCGTTAACACGGATCGTCGAGAGCGTGAAGTTAGTCTCCGCGACGGAGATCGCCTCAGCTACAGGTTGTTCACCAGTAGTAACGGTGACGTAGATATATTGCCTACAACTTATTGAAAGAAGCCGCCTCCGGGCGGTTTTTTTATGCCGGAGAGAACTGTGGCTGCATCTTCGCCCACCATTATCAAACTATCTGGTCCGCTCATTCGCGAGTTTGGTCGTGAGCACCGTCGGTTGCTGGACACTGGCACCGTTCAGGAGGCGTTCAGCGCGTTGCGTAACACGCTGCCGGGATTCAAGGAGGCCATCCAGCGCCTGGAGCGCATGGGCATGCGCTTCGCGATCTTCCGCAACCGCAAGAACATTGGCGAGGCGGATGTCGGTGCTAGGGGCGCGCGCGAGGTACGGATTGTTCCTGTGATCTCCGGCAGTAAGCGGGCTGGCTTGCTTCAGACTGTTGTTGGCGCGGCCCTGATTGTCGCGAGCTTCTTTGGCGCTCCAACTCTGCAGGTCGGTGTAGCTCTTACATTGGGCGGTGTTGTCCAGATGATCAGCCCGCAAGCCAAGGGCCTGAGCCAATCGGCAGCCCCTGAGAACCTACCCAGCTACGCCTTCGGCAGCGCGAAGAACACCACCGCGAGCGGCAACCCAGTGCCGTACTGCTGCGGGAAACGCAGGTGGGGCGGGGCGATCATCAGCGCCTCGATCTACGCCGAAGACAAGACCTGATCCGAACATCCTAGAACAGCCGCCGTGAGGCGGTTTTTTTATGCCTGGAGAAAAGCATGGGCGCCGAAGTTCAGCAGCACCTCAGCGGCCGTAAGGGCGGCAGCAGCAAGCCCAAGCAGCCCTCTATCGCGCGCGACAGCCTGCAATCGGTGGCCACTGCCAAGATCCTGCTGGCAGTGGGTGAGGGTGAGTTCGCCGAGGGGCCGAGCGATCAGGATATTTACCTGGACAACACCCCGCTGATGGACGCCAGCGGCAACGTCAACTTCCCCAACGTGAAGTGGGAATGGCGCAGCGGCAGTGTGGATCAGGACTACATTCCCGGCATCCCCTCGGTCGAGAACGAGACCACTGTGAACGTGGAGCTGCGCAGTGACACCCCGTGGGTGCGCTCGGTAACGAACACTCAGCTGTCCGCCGTGCGCCTGCGCTTCGCCTGGCCAGCCCTGCAGAAGCAGGAGGCCAGCGGGGACGTGAAAGGCTACCGGATCGAGTATGCGGTGGAGGTGAGCACCGACGGCGGCGCCTACCAGCAGGTGCTGCTGGACGCAGTCGACGGCAAGACCACCAGCCGCTACGAGCGTAGCCAGCGAATCGATCTGCCGGCGGCGATCACTGGCTGGCAGGTGCGCGTGCGCCGGATCACTCCGAACCAGAACAGCAGCCTGATCGCCGATACCATGCTGATCGCCGGCCTGACGGAGGTGATCGACGCAAAGCTGCGCTACCCGAATACCGCGCTGCTCTACATCGAGTTCAGCGCGGAGCAGTTCAGCAACATCCCGGCCGTCACCGTCGACTGCAAGGCCCGCAAGGTCCAGGTGCCCACCACCTACGACCCGGAGCTGCGCACTTACACCGGGGTCTGGGATGGGAGCTTCAAGAGCGCCTGGACCAACAACCCGGCGTGGATCACCTACGACATCAGCACAAACGCCCGCTTCGGCCTGGGCAAGCGGATCAAGCCCTGGATGGTGGACAAGTGGGAGCTCTACAAGATCGCCCAGTACTGCGACCAGCTGGTGCCGGATGGGAAGGGCGGTCAGGAGCCTCGGTTCCTGTGCGACCTCAACCTACAGTCGCGCTCCCAGGCCTGGACGCTGCTGCGTGACATCGCGGCGATCTACCGGGGGATGAGCTACTGGGCGCAGGGGCAACTGGTGTCGCAGGCCGACATGCCGCGCACTGCCGACTTTGACTACGTCTTCACCCGGGCGAACGTGATCGACGGGAAGATCACCTACGGCGCCGCCTCGGCGCGCACCAGGTACAGCCGCGCCCTCGTCAGCTACGACAACCCGGCGAACAACTACGACACGGACGTCACCGGCTACCACGACGATGCACTGTTGCGTCGGTATGGCGACAACCCGGTGGAGGCAAGCGCCATCGGCTGCACCCGTGAGAGCGAGGCACAGCGGCGCGGGAAGTGGTTGGTGCTGACCAGCGTGCAGGACCGGACTATCACTTTCAGCACCGGCATGGAAGGCCGGATTCCGCTGCCGGGCTACATCATCCCGGTGGCTGACTCGCTGCTGGCCGGCCGCGAGATTGGAGGCCGGATCTCCGCTGTCGCGGGGCGAGTGGTGACGCTCGATCGTGTCACCCAGGCCAAGGCCGGTGATCGCCTGATCATCAACCTGCCTAGCGGGCGCGCCGAGGGCCGCACCGTGCAGTCGGTCAACGGCAAGGCTGTGACCGTTACCACGGCCTACTCGGAGACGCCGGAGCCGGAACTGTGCTGGGCGCTAGACGCCGATGACCTAGCCGTTCAGCTCTATCGGGTAATGAGCACGAAGCGCGACGATAACGGCCAGTGGACCATCAACGGCCTGCAGTACGAACCGAGCAAGTTCGACTACATCGACACCGGCGCGCGTCTGGAGGAGCGCCCGATCAGCGTCATCCCGGTTACCACCGTGCAGCCGCCGGCCAGCGTCACGCTCTCGTCGCGCTGGGCAATCGACCAGGGGCTGGCGGTAAGCACCATGACGATCACCTGGCCGGCAGTGGCGGGCGCCGTCGCCTACGAGGTGGAGTGGAAGAAGGACAGCGGCAACTGGATTCGTCTGCCTCGCCAGGGCACCACCAGCGTCGACGTCACCGGCATCTATGCCGGGGCCTACCTGGCGCGCGTGCGCGCGGTGAGCGCCTTCGAGATTACCTCGATCTGGCGCACCTCGATTCTGACCAACCTGGTAGGCAAGGATGGCCTGCCGCCGGTACTGGCGTTCCTGCGCACCACCTCCGGCCCCTGGAAGATTCAACTCGACTGGGGCTTCCCGGCCGGTGCAGAGGACACGGCATTCACCGAGTTGCAGCAGTCGACCACGCCTGGCGGAAGTGAGCAGACGGCCGCCGCGCTCGGCCTGTTCGCCTACCCGACGGACACGCACACCGTCATGCCGATGCCGGCCGGCGCGCGCCTGGCCTTCCGTGGCCGGCTGATCGACCGCACCGGCAACGTGGGCGCCTGGTCGGACTGGGTGGATGGCATCACCTCGTCGGACGCCACCGAGTACAACGAGCTGATCACAAAGGAGTACGTGGAGTCGGCGCTTGGCCAGGAGTTCTTCGACAACATCGAGGAGATCCAGACCAACATTGACCAGCTGATGGAGCAGTACTTCGACCCTGCCGTGGATTACTTGAAGGGGCAGATCGTTCGGCAGGATGGTCGCCTGTATCAGGCCCTGCAGAACGTACCGGCCGGCAATCCTCCGCCGAACCCGGTCTACTGGGCTGACGTAGGGCAGATCGTGGAAACGGCCAATGGGCTGGCCGTCCAAGTGCAGGAGAACGCTGCCGATATTCAGGAGCTGGACGGCAAGGTCACTGCCAGCGCGAGCCAGATGAGCGTGCTGGTCGCAGCCTATCGAGACGACAGTGGCGAGGGAGACCTGCAGGATGCGTTGCGCGGTGCAGAGTCCTCGGCGCAGATCGTCCAAGAGAGCCAGGTCCGCGCTACTGAAAACCAGGCTATGGCGCGTTCGGTGGAGCAGGTGTCAGCGGCGACGTCGAAGAACGCCGGAACCATTCAGCAGGTGTCGCAGGTCGTGGCCGACGTGGATGCCGGCGTGA
>NZ_JAOCBT010000046.1:0-9520 GCF_029840045.1 Pseudomonas sp. GD03903
GGCACGGCACGGCACCGGACGCAGTCTGCCCCCACAGAAGCCTGCCTCAGCTGACCGTCACCCCACCCGCCGCGGCAACTCCACCACCACGCGCAACCCGCCCAGTTCACTGCCTTCCAGCTTCAGGCCACCACCACAGGCCGCCGCGATGTCGCGCGCGATACCCAGGCCCAGGCCATGCCCGGCGACCTGCTCATCCAGCCGCGTGCCGCGCTCCAGCACACTGTCTCGCTGGTCCTCGGCGATGCCGGGACCATCGTCGTCCACGCTCAGCCGATAGGCGTCTGCGCCCTTCTCCACCGTCAACCGCACCTGGGCGTCAGCCCATTTGCAGGCGTTGTCCAGCAGGTTGCCGAGCATTTCCAGCAGGTCTTCCCGGTCATACGGCAGGCGCGTAGCGGGCGGTGCCTGCCAGTCGATGGCGAGGTGATCGCCATGGATGAGCTTGAGCATGTCGCACAGGCTGGGCAACTCGGCATCGCAGTCAAAGTGCGCGCCCGGTAATGCCTCACCCACCAACCGCGCACGCCCCAGTTCGCGGGCCAGGCGCTGTTCGATCTGCTCCAGCTGTTCCTGCAGCACTCGCCGCAGCTCCGGGTGATCGCGCAGCTCTTCGCGGTCGGCGAGGCTGATGAGCACCGCCAGCGGTGTCTTCAGCGCATGGCCGAGGTTACCCAGCGCATTGCGTGAGCGGCGCAAGGTGTCCTCGGTGTGCTGCAGCAGGTGGTTGATCTGCTCCACCAGAGGTTCCAGTTCAAGCGGCGCCTGGCTGTCCAGCTGGCTGCGCTGGCCTTCCTGCAACTGGGCAATCTGCTGACGCACCCGCTCCAGCGGGCGCAGGGCACGGCGGACGGTGAAGCCCTGGAACACCAGGATCAGCAACAAGGCCAGCGCACCTGCGCCCAGGCCGATGTTGCGCAGGCGATTGAAGCTCTTGAGGACGGGCGTGTAGTCCTGCGCGACGACGATGCTGAGCGTCTTGCCGTAGCGCTTGTAGTCACCGCGATAGACCAGCAGGCGCTGGCCTTCCGGACCTTTCTCCAGCGCCTTGGCCAAGCCCTTGTGCGAGGGCAGCTTCAGCTCGCTGTCCCACAGTGAGCGCGAACGCCAGGTCTGCTCGTCGAAGCGAATGACGAAATAGCGCCCGGAAAACAACCGTTCATACGCCGCATCGACACGCTGGCCGTCCAGCTGCAACCCGGCCGGACCGCGGGTGATACCCACCAGCAGGCTTTCCGCCTCGTCCTGCAGCCCGTTCACCAGATAGCGGCGCAGGCCCTGGTCGAACAGCCACAGGCCGGCCTGGGCCAGCGCGAGGCCGACCACCACCAGTACCACGCCAAGCCCGAGGCCGAGCCGACGCTGGATCGATATCAATTGCCGGCTCCGTTGCCGGTGAAACGGTAGCCCTGGCCACGGCGGGTTTCGATGATCTCGCGGCCCAGCTTGCGACGCAGGTGGTTGATATGCACCTCGATGACGTTGGAGTCACGCTCCGTCTCGCCGTCATACAGGTGCTCGGCCAGGTGCGACTTCGACAGCAACTGGCCCGGGTGCAGCATGAAATAACGCAACAGGCGAAATTCGGCGGAGGTCAGGTCTACCTCCTTGCCGCCCTGTTGCACGCACTGGCGCGACTCGTCCAGGCTCAGGCCGGCCACCTCCAGTTGGCTCTGGTTGGCCAGCCCACGGGCGCGGCGCAGCAGGGCCTGGATGCGCAGCAGCAGCTCTTCGGGGTGGAACGGCTTGGTCAGGTAATCGTCGGCGCCGGCCTTCAGGCCATCGATACGTTCGGCCCAGGAGCCCCGCGCGGTGAGGATCAGCACCGGCGTCGCCAGGCCCATCCCGCGCCACTCCTGCAACACTTCCAGCCCGGGCCGGCCAGGCAGGCCGAGATCGAGGATCACCAGGTCATAGGGCTCGCTGGCGCCCTGCACGGCGGCGTCGCGGCCGTCGGCCAGCCAGTCCACCGCGTAGCCCTGGCGGGTCAGGGTCGCCAGCAGTTCATCGGCCAGGGGTACGTGGTCTTCCACCAGCAGCAGACGCATCAATCGTCTTCCTTATCCTTGAGGATGCGGCCATCGCGGGCATCCAGTTCCAGTTCGCGCACCACACCGTCAACGGTCAGCAACTCCACTTCGTAAATGTAGTTGCCGTGCTCCTTTTCCAGCTCGGCTTCGAGCAGGCGTGAGCCGGGGTAGCGGCTCAGCGCAGCGGGGAGGATTTCCTCGAAGGGGCGGATCACCCCTTCCTTGCTCAGGCGCAGGGCTTCATCCTGGCTCAGGTCATGGGCCTGCGCGACGCCGCCCAGGGCAACCAGCGCCAGGCCAAGCAACGCCCTGCGGGGCAGAACGGTCTTCATCAGTCATCCTGGTGATCGGTGAGGACTTCGCCGGTGACCGCATCCAGTTCGACATCCCACTTCACGCCCTGGGCGTCCTTGATGTCGACCTTGTACAGATAGCGGCCATGTTCCAGCTCGAGCTCGCTATCGTACACCGAACCGCCGGCATGCTTGGCCAGCGCGGTGCGGTTGAGTTCCTCGAAGTTGCGGATGGTCCCGGCATCGCGCAGGCGCAACGCCTCGTCCGGGCCGATATCGTGGGCCGTGGCGACGCCTGCGCCGAGCAGCAAAGCGGAGAATGCGGTCAGGATCAGCAGCCATTTCATCAGGGCACCTCGTCAGAATTTCACTGCTGTCAGACTAAGGTGAAGGACTTAATTCAAGCTGAATCGGCAACGGACATTCACCCGCTGAAGTATCCTCGCTCTCCCCGTACAGGCTCTATAATCGCGGCCTGCCACAGCGAGGCCCGCATGACCGCCATCCAGATCAACACCCCTACCCTTACCCTCAAGGCCGGTAGCCGTGCGCTCCAGCGCATCCGCGAGCAGGGCCTGGCCCCTGCCGATGTGGGCATTCTCCCTGGCGCCGCCGGCGGTCCGAAGGCGCTGGGCATCCAGGGCCTGGACCTGGCGCTGTTCGGTGAATGGTTGCCGCGTGCGCAGCGCGAGCGTTCGCTGATCGGTGCCTCCATCGGTTCCTGGCGCTTCGCCAGCGCCTGCCTGCCCGACCCGGCCGAAGGCATTCGCCGCCTGGGCGAGCTCTACACGCAACAGCGTTTCGCCCGCAACGCGAGTATCAGCGACGTGTCGAAGAGCTGCGCGAAGATGCTCGACGATCTGCTCGATGGCCACGACGCCAGCGTGCTCGACAACCCCTGGTACCGCCTCAACGTGGTGGTCGTGAAGAGCCATGGCCGCCTGGCGCAGGACGGCAAGGCCAACCTCGGCCTCGGCCTCGGCGCGGTGATCCGCGACAACCTGGTCGGCCGTCGCCATCTGCACCGGCACTTCGAACGGCTGATCATCCACGACGCCCGTCGGGCACCGCCGCTGCAACCACTGTCGGACTTCCCCTCGCGCTACCTGCACCTGGACCTGGCGAACCTGCGCCACGCCCTGCTCGCCTCCGGTTCCATCCCCATGGTGATGGAAGGCGTGCGCGATATTCCCGGCGCCGGCCCCGGCACCTACCGCGACGGCGGGCTGCTGGACTACCACCTGGACCTGCCCTACCAGCCCGAAGGCGTGGTGCTCTACCCGCACTTCACCGACAAGGTCATCCCCGGCTGGTTCGACAAGGGCCTGCCCTGGCGCCGCGGCGATGCCGGCCGCCTGCAGGACGTGCTGCTGCTCGCCCCATCGAAGGACTACCTGGCGCGCCTGCCGCACAACAAGCTGCCGGACCGCAAGGACTTCCACCGCTACCTCGGCGACGACGCTGGCCGCGAACGCTACTGGCGCAAGGCGATGGACGAAAGCCGGCGGATGGGTGACGAGTTTCTTGAACTGGTAGACAGCGGCCGCCTCGGCGAGCGCCTGCAGCCGCTGACATAATCGGCGGCTTCACGCATCTGCCACGGAATCGCTATGGCTCACTCCCGAAAGCTCCGCTCGCTCCTGCTCTCCCTCCTGTTCGCCGGCACCTGCGCACAGGCCGCTGTCGATGCCAAGGCGCAGCAGGAAATCAGCCAGTTGCTGGACTTCGTCGAACACAGCGACTGCCAGTTCCTCCGCAACGGCAGCGAGTACCCGGCCAGTGAAGCGCGGGCGCACCTGCAGAAGAAGCTCGATTACCTGGAACACAAGGACCTGGTGAGCAGCGCGGAAGACTTCATCGAACGCGCTGCGACCAAGAGCAGCATGAGTGGCCAGCGCTATCAGGTGGACTGCCCCGCTGGAAAGCAGGACGCCAGCGCCTGGCTGAACGACGAGCTCAAGCGGCTGCGCCAGGCACCGCAAGACAACTGAGCATGATCGTAGGAGCGGGCTCCGTCCGCGATTGGCCCGAAGCCGCTCAGCGGGCGGAAAATCATCGCGGACAGAGTCCGCTCCTACGTAAATGTCTGCTTCAGGTGCCGAACACCTCGCCAGCACTCCCTGTAGGAGCGAGCTTGCTCGCGAACCGCCCGACGCTGGAGCAGCGGGGAAGACATAGCGGAGGCAGTCCGCTCCTGCGAGATACCCCTGCGCTTGGGCCATCCCTCACCCTAGCCCTCTCCCAAGGGGAGAGGGGACCGTTCGGTGCAGGATGAAACCTCAGTGTCAGTCGGCTCGGACTGCCTCCTGTCCCTGAGGAGCGGGGCGCGCAGCCAGGGTTGGGGTGAGGGGGAAGACGCAGCGACGGACTATCCAGAGAAGACAGTTGCTCCTACCCTAGCCGGGCCATGCCCGCGAACCGCGTCATAGCCACCCGCCCTACCCCGGCTGCCCATCCAGGCGCGGCTTCCAGAACATCGGGCCGTAATGCCAGGCGAACAGCAGGAAAGCCACTACCCAGCAGCCAGCCGCGATGCTCAAGCCCTCCAGCGGCCACCAGATCACCAGCAGCACCCGCGCAACGGCGCCCAGGTTGAGTAGCGCGAAGGCCCAGGCCATCGCCTTCGGCGGTTGCAGCGGCCGGCCAGTGTGGCCGAGGCTCACCCGCGCGACCATCGCCAGGATCAACCCGCCGACGCCGCCCACGGTGAGCGCGTGGATCGCCAGGCTCATGTTGAAGCTCGGTGAGAAGTTCCACAGCGCCATCCCCGCCGGGGCCAACATCATCCACAGGTAGGCCAGGTGCAACGACCAGAGCAGCGGCACGCCCCAGTAGTCCTTGTCGTACCAGCGCCACAGACGGACCAGATGCCCCACCGCCAACGCAGCGAACAGCACGCCGAGCAACGGCTGCGGGACAAGGCCCAGGCCAACGGCGGTCAGCACCGCCACCAGTATCGTGCCGCCCAGCAGCGCGTTATCCAGCCAGTTCCAGGCCGGCACCTGGGCGCTGCGACCCAGCCCGCGCTGGGTGAAGAACGGAATCACACGGCCACCGATCAGCCCCATCAACGCCGCCACCAGCCACAGCGCAGCCAATGCGCCGCCACGCTGCCAGCCATCGTTGCCCGTCCAGATGCCGGCCATCACCAGCGCATCGGCAAGCGTCATCAGGCTCAGCACCGCGATGACCGGGTAGTTGCGCTTCTGCCGGACCTGCCACAGGCTGCGGCCGATGAAGAAGGCCAGCGCCGGCATGAACGTCAGCTCCAGCACAGTGACCAGCCACAGTGGTGCGCCGACCAGCCAGCCGATACGCGCAGCCAGCCAGACCAGTGACAGCACCATCAGCGGCCTGCCGCAGACGCCCGGACGGCCGGTCCAGGTCTGCACGGCCGTCAGCAGGAAGCCTGCAATGATTGCCGCGGCGAAGCCGAAGAGCATTTCATGCCGGTGCCAGGCCAGCCAGCCGCCCAGCGGTTGCCACGCCGGCAGCAACCCCAGCAGCACAGCCGCCCAGGCGGCGATGCCGACCAGAGCGAACACCGCACCGCCGAGGAAGAACGGGCGAAAGCCCAGGCGCCACAGCGGCGCAATAGTCAGCAGAGCCTTTCGATCAACCAGTAACACAGCAAGCCTCCCAGCCGTCCTTGCGCATCTGATGCTGGGCTACCAGCCGCAGCACGTAGCCCAGCTTCAATAGTGTCGGGCCGAGGATGGTGAAGGCATGCGCTGCGACAATGCTTTGCAGGTTCAGCTGGCCATCGACGAAATAGGCTCCCACGACTCCCAACAGCAGTAATACGAGCCCGCCGGTCAGCAGCGACCAGGAAATCGACAGATTGCGTTGCGGGCAAGCGAAAAGACTTTCCATCTCACACCTCCTCGGGTTGCGCCGGCCCACTCTTGAGCCGGCGCTTCAGGTTCAGGCCTCCAGCGCGCTGGCCGGGCCGAAGAACTCGTAATGGGACTGCTGCTCGGGCACGCCGATCTCGCGCAGATGACGTTTCACCTGCGCCATGAACGGCTTGGGTCCGAGGAAATAGGCATCCAGGTCGCGGTCCTCCGGCAGCCAGTCGGCCAGCAACTCGCGGCTGAGGAAACCTTCGACGTGGGGCGCGTCCTGCGCGCGCGGCTCGCTGTAGCAGAAGTAATGCTTGAGCTGCGGATAGGCGCCGGACTGCGCCTCGACCCACTCGCGGAACGCATGCACGCCGCCATGACGAGCGCAGTGGATGAAGTGCACTTCACGGCCGGATTCCAGCGCCGGCTTGAGCATGGCCAGCGCCGGGGTAATGCCGACACCGGCAGTAATCAAGGCCAGCGGCTTGTCGCCACCACGCAGGACGAAATCGCCCGCCGGCGGGAACAGGTCCAGCTCATCGCCAACGTTCAGGCAGTCATGCAGGTAGTTCGACACCTTGCCCTCGGGCTCACGCTTTACGCTGATGCGATACTCACGACCGTTGGGCGCGTCGGACAGCGAGTAAGTACGGCGTACCTCCTCCCCGCCGATGTCCAGGGAGAGGCCGATGTACTGGCCGGGCTGGAAGTCCAGCAGCGGCTCGTCGTCCAGCGGCTGGAAGTAGAAGGAGGTGATTTCCTCGCTCTCGACTTCCTTGCGCGCAATGCGGAAGCGCCGCGCGCCACGCCAGCCGCCGCGCTGCTCGGCATTCTGCTGATACACCGACTCCTCGGCGCCGATCAGGATATCGGCCAGTTGGCCGTAGGCAGCGGCCCAGGCATCGATCACTGCCTGGGTAGCGATCTCCTCGCCCAATACTTCACGAATGGCCCGCAGCAGGCAGCTGCCGACGATCGGGTAATGCTCCGGCTGGATCTGCAGGGCAACGTGCTTGTTGACGATCTTCGCCACCAGCGGGCCGAGTTGCTCCAGCTCGTCGATATGCCGGGCGTACATCAGCACGCCATTGGCCAGGGCACGGGGCTGGTCGCCGGAAGCCTGGTGGGCCTGGTTGAACAGCGGACGAACTTCCGGGTACTCGCTGAGCATCATCTTGTAGAAGTGCTGGGTCAGGGTTTCGCCGCCGGTCTCCAGCAGCGGGACGGTGGCCTTGACCAGGGTACGGTGTTCGTTGGACAGCATGCGGATCTCCTCGGGTTGGCCAGGCAGTGAGTGGGGGGCGCCTGTGCTTTCTGCCAGAGATATTTCAGGAAGCGTGCCAACCATCCAGCCCAGCATCGACGGGACCCGCGCAAGAAAATGAGTCATAATGACCTGATTCTTTCCGCGTCAAATTGACTGCAAAGAGGTCATAATGACTCGCAACCCCCTGCTCGCCACCCTCCTCCCGCTGGTTGCCGACTTATCCCGTGAACTGCCGGAAAGCGAACGCTATCGGCGCCTGCTGGAGGCCCTGCGCGGCTTGCTGCCCTGCGACGCCACTGCATTGTTGCGCCTGGAAGGCGATCAGCTGGTGCCACTGGCGGTCGACGGCCTGAGCCAGGACACCCTCGGGCGCCGTTTCAAGATCAGCGAACATCCACGCCTGCGTGCCCTCATCGAGCATCCCGGCCCGACGCACTTCGCCGCCGACTGCGGCCTGCCGGACCCTTACGATGGGCTGGTGGAAGGCCTTCACGGCCATCTCGAGGTCCATGACTGCCTGGGCTGCCCGCTGTTTCTCGACGAGCAACCCTGGGGCCTGCTGACCCTGGATGCGCTGGACCCCGAGCGCTTCTCCACGGGTGACCTGGACAACCTGGAAGCCTTTGCCAGCCTCGCCGCCGCCACGGTGAAGGCCAGCCAGCGCATGACAGACCTGGCGCAGCGTGCCGAGCATGAGCAGCAGCGCGCCGACGCCTACCAGCGCGCCTCCGGCGACCAGCCCAGGGAACTGATCGGCCAGAGCAAGTCGCACCAGGCGCTGATGCATGAAATCCAGGTGGTCGCCGGCAGCGACCTGAGCGTGCTGATCACCGGCGAAACCGGCGTCGGCAAGGAACTGGTCGCGCAGTCCATCCACGCCAATTCGCTGCGCCGCACCCAGCCACTGGTCAGTCTGAATTGCGCGGCGTTGCCGGAAACCCTGGTGGAAAGCGAGCTCTTCGGTCACGTCCGCGGCGCCTTCTCCGGCGCGGTGGGTGAGCGCCGCGGCAAGTTCGAACTGGCCGACGGCGGCACCCTGTTCCTCGATGAAGTGGGCGAGCTGCCGCTGGCGATCCAGGCCAAGCTGTTGCGCGTACTGCAGAGCGGCCAGTTGCAGCGCCTGGGCTCCGACCGCGAACACCATGTGGATGTGCGCCTGATTGCCGCCACCAACCGTGACCTGGCCGAGGAAGTCCGCGCCGGCCGCTTCCGCGCCGACCTCTACCACCGGCTGAGCGTCTACCCGTTACGGGTTCCGCCGCTGCGCGAGCGCGGCAACGACATACTGCTGCTGGCAGGCTACTTTCTCGAACAGAACCGACCGCGCCTGGGGCTGCGCAGCCTGCGCCTGACCCGCGAGGCCCAGGCAGCGCTGGTCGGCTACGCCTGGCCGGGCAATGTGCGCGAGCTGGAGCATCTGATTGGTCGCGCCTCGCTCAAGGCCCTGGCAAACCACTCGCAACGCTCACGCATTCTCAGCCTGGGCGTCGATGACCTCACCCTGAGCGCACTCCAGGGAGGCGTGCCCGCTGCCGATGCGAAAGACGGCGATAGTGGCGCCGACACGGAGCCGGCCGGCGAGCTGCGGCCAGCGGTGGACGCCTTCCAGCGCCGCATGATCAGCCAGAGCCTGGAACGCCACGAAGGCAACTGGGCCGCAGTGGCCCGCGAGATGGGCCTGGACCGTGCGAACCTCAATCGGCTGGCGAGACGACTCGCCATCAAGTAAATCCAGATTCGCAGGGTGAACTAGACAGGAGGTCGCTGCGCAGGCTCAACGCGGGCTCACTCTGGCACAGCATTACGGCTATGGAGGGGGCAGTTTGTGAAGTGGAGCGGCGCAATACCCGGCGTCTGCTGAATGAACCCTTCCCGGCCCGCGCAGCGTGAGGTAGGTGGAACACTGGCGGGTCGGGAGGATTGCACTTCCCCGGGGACGGCTCGGGGGTCTACCCGAACCGTCTCACCGGGCCATTCTCAACCGCCGTTCTGAGTCCCCTGGATCACCAGTTCCACGCGGCGGTTCGGCGCGTTGCAGGCGATCTTCTCGCTGCGCGAACCACTGTTGCACTGCACCACCGGCTCGGA
>NZ_JAOCBT010000047.1:0-6747 GCF_029840045.1 Pseudomonas sp. GD03903
TCACGGTTGACCGTGTGGCCGCCTCCGATCGCATCGGCGTCCTGCCGGCGATAGAGCGTCCCGCTGTAACCCTTGGTTCCGTACTCGATGAACTTCAGGTAGAAGAATTCGCGGTTGTCGGCCTTGCCGATAATGCCGATCCTTGCATCGAGTCCGTTCTTGCTGACCTTCACCTGGAGCGCGTTGGCGCCGTCACCGGTGTCACGGGCAATCAGGTTCTGCTGCGTGGCCAGCACCATGTCAGCGGCCTCTGCCATCGCCTTGGGCAGGTCGCTCTTATCGATGGCGGCGATCCGGCGAAGCACACCACGCAACTTGAAGTCGCCCTTGATGCGCGATCGCCTGGCCATGGCTTACTCCTTGCGGATGCGCTTGCGGGGCTCTGCCTCACCTGCTGGCGGGTTGCCCTTGCCATCGTCGTAGACCAGGCCGCGGACGATCAGCTTGTTCAGGGTCTTGGCGGGCAGGTGGCTGACGTCGTCACCCTTCTCAGCCTTCACGGCGCCGGTGAGGCGCCCGGTAGCTCGAAGCACCATTTCGATTACCTCGGGGTGGGGGCAACGCTCGAGCACAACAGGCGCAGCATGTCGCTGGTGTTGTCCTCGAGCGGGGCCTCGATGGTGTAGGTTTTCTTGTGAACCAGGCGGCGCCCGGCGATCAGGTCATCAGCGGGACGGGCGCGAATCTCCGCGGTGACCGTGGCTTGCAGTTGGCTGGCCACCGTCGAGGTGCGCCCAGTCGGCATGGTGATTTCCACCCAGACCTTCCGAAGCTCCACCCAGCGCTCGCTGTACCCGCCGCCACCATCAGGAACACGCTGCAGCGCCTGGAGCGACGCAAGGTGTCGAAGTGGGCCGGCTCTCATCAGAATCGTTTCCTGTACCAGAGAAGACGCTCGACGCCGAGCGGGATGCTGGTGGCAATGGTGCCCAGCGCCACCGCCTCGCGGTTCGCGTACCAATGGGCCACCAGCAGGTAGACGGCCTGCCAGATGTCAGGCGCGATCGCCAACTGGTTCGGCTCGACCGGGTCGGCCTCCACCAGTTCGACATCGCAGTGCTGCTCGACGTGGAACAGCGCCGCCTCGACATAGCCCTTGATCAGCTCGTCCTCGACGTCGTTGTCGACCTTGGCCTGCAGCTTGATCCTGGGCAGCAGCTCGGGCTGCGCGTTCCAGTCGATCACCATCACTTGGCCTCTTTCGGTGCCGCCGGCTTGGATTCTTTCGGCTTGGCCTTCTCGGTCAGTTCCTCGGCCAGGCCCTTGCCGATCAGGATGTGGGCGTACTCATCATCCACGTCCTCGAACTCTTGCCCCGCCTTCACCTTGGCCGACTCGGCGCCCAGCTTCGCGGCATCACCAACGAAGCCCCATTTCGCTTTGATCTTCATGTTTGCTCCAGATGCAGAAAGACCGGCTCAGCGGCCGGCCCTCATGGATGGGAAGTGGATCAGGCAGTCGGGAACAGGCCTTTCACCAGCGCTTCGCGGCGGCGCACGCCAAGGCCCAGACGCTCCTCCACCAGCAGCGCGCGTTCGTTCTTGATGAACTGATCGTTGATCAGGCCCATCTTGAAGAGGAACGACATGCGGTCGAACAGCACCGAGGAGCGTGCGAAGTTGGCCACCAGGAACTCGCCGCCGGTGTCTGCATCGCCCTCGTCGACGCTGTCGGAGGTGATCACCGGGCGCCCCCACAGGATCGGGGTAACCAGGCCCTGCAGGTTGGCGAACAGGTAACGATTCTCGCCGTCCTTCTGCAGCTCGATGTTCATCCAGTCCAGTTCGGACATCACCAGGCCGTCGGCCGACAGCTTCGACTGCTTGCGCACCTGGTAGATCGCACGGCGCATGATGTCGATGGCGGTGTCGCCGGCCTTGGTCAGGGCCGGGTCGTAGGTGGTCGCCTGGGTCATCAGGCCATTCAGGTTCTCACCAGTGCCGTCGCCCTTGAGGATCTGCGCTTCCTCTTCCAGCTTCAGGTCGTAGCGCAGCAGCTCCTGCAGGTAGGCGAGCAGTTGCGGGACGTCGTCCAGCGCCTCATCGGTGACCGGCATCCAGACCGCGATCTTCTTGACGCGATCGGTCTTGCTCTCGAAGGTCACGTTGCTGGTGGGTTTGGTGCCGCCCTCAGCTACCGGCGCCGCGCCGCGGGAGTGCAGCAGCTCGCGGAAGTAGCTGTATTGCTGACCGGAGACCGGAACGGTGGTGAGCAGGTCGCGAATGCGCAGCTCCTGGCGGATGCCCGGCTGGATGACCGGGTCATAGTTCGGGGCAACGATGCCGGCGCTGGTTACCTTGGTTTCCTTCATGGAAGCCAGGTCAGACTTGGTGACCTCGATCTGGGCCAGGGCCACAGACTTTTGCTGCAGGGACTTGTAGCCGTCGTCGCCTTTCACCATGTCGATGAAGGACTTACCCTCGCCCGGCTGGCCGCGCAGCTTTACGCCCTTCTGCTCCAGATCCTGCACCTGGTCGATGACCTTCTGCAGTTCATCCTTCTGGGTCTGGAGGTCCTTCTTCATCTCGGTGGTGACGGTGTTGCCTTTCTCCACCTCGACCATGACCGCGTCGTACTTGGATTGCAGACCGGCAAAGCCGTTCTTCAGCTGCAGGTCCAGGGAGTCTTTCAGTTCTTTCACTTCGCTCATGGTGTAGCTCCAAAATGGGTTGTGAACAGGGTTGAAATGTCTTTCAGCTCTTCCACGATCGCCGTGGCCTCGCTTCCGCCATCACGGCGGAGCGCGGAGTAGCCGAGCGAAGCGACTGCTGCCGCCTCCTTCTGCGAGAGGCCCATGCGCTCGCGCAGGGCGTTCTCGAAAAGCCGGATGTCCGACTTGACGCTGAGTACTTCCGCCTCAGGGTTCATGCCGAACGGAACGAACGATGCCTCCCACAACTCCGCAGACTTGATGACGCGGACCTGCCGGCCGGCGCGCTGCTCGAAGGTGGCATCGATGGTGTTGAAGCCGATGGACATGCTGTCGAGCGAACCGTCCTTCATCAGCTCGTAGGCGTCGCGCGCATAGCTGACCGCGAGATTCACCCGGCCCTTGAGGTACAGGCCTCGTTCGTCCTGGGTGAACTCCGAGTTGCCCACAAGGCGCGTCAGGTCGTGGTAGAGGGCCAGCTTCAGCCTGCCATTGCGGGCAGTCTTCACGCGGGTGAAGGCGCCCTTGAGGATCACGTCGTCGCCCAGGTCGACGTTGTCGAACACCGCGGCGTAGCCCTCGAAGTTGCCCGCCTCGTCGGCGGCCTTTACCTCAAAGGGGCAATCAAGTTTGCTGAGCATTGGTCTGCATCTCCCAACGGGTGACCTGGTTGTACTTGTCGTCAGCGAGCGGCGGCAGGTTCTCCTTGGCGCGCACTTCGTTGACGTGCATCCAGCCCGAACCACCAGAGCCACCCAGGGCGGCGGTGTAATAAGCAGACCTCCCAGTACTGTCTGCGCGCAGCAAACCCTCGACCGCGAACTCGACGAAGCGCGGCGAACCGCCGTAGAGCTTGTCGTTAAACTCGTCCTCGACCGCGTCGACGTAGGGTTTCAGGCCAAAGGTGACGAAGCCGGTCAGCTGCTGCTCCAGGTTGGAGCCCATGATCGAGGTCTTGCCGGCGCGGTTAGCCAGCCAGAGCGGCACCCCGTAGATGCCCGCCAGCGCCTCCTCCTGGAATTGCTGGGACTCGATGAACTGGGCGTCCTTCTGGCTGATGCCGGCGGGGACGATGGTCGGACCGCCCTGCAGAATCCCCATCTTGCCGAGGTCGTCGACGTCGCCCTCTCGGACGTCCGGGAACTTCGCTAGGATCTGGGCCTGTTGCTTCTGGGTCAGGAAGTCCTTGTAGATGACATAGCCGCCGGTGAAGCCGCCCTTGCGCATGAAGCGCGCCGACCACTGCTGCCCAGCCTTGGCCAAGCCCATGGTCTCCGCCTGATACTCAAGCGGGGACAGCCCGACGATTCCGTCCAGGCTGAAGAGCTTGAAGTGCAGCATGTTCTCGGGCGAGACCGGGAACCGGTCACCGTTCTTGGGCTGCACCCAGTACAGCAGGTCGTCATCGGTATCGATCGTCACCGCGTCGCAGGCCAGCGGTACCAGGCCGATCGGGTCGCCGTTCCTGTTGCGCTCGATCAGGGCGAAGGCGTTGCCCTTCAGGGCCATGTTCACGACGACGAACTTCAGGAAGTTCAGCTTTGTCATGAACGGGTTGGGCTTGCGCAGGAGCTTCTGCGCGCCGTCCTTGCGCGGCACCTGCTTGCGCTGGGTGTCGCCGTCCGAGTCCTCATAGAGCTTCAGCGGCAGGCCGGCCAGCGACTCCGAGAGAATCTTGACGCACGACCAGACCATGCTGATGGACAGCGCGGTCTTGGTCGTCACCCGGACGCCGGACTTGGTGCTCTTGCCGCCTATCTCCATGTCGACTTCGACATAGTTGCCCGTGGCGGGGTCGGTGTAGCCGAAGAAGCGCCAGGTCTTGGGGTTGTACCAACGTGTGGTCATGAGCCGATGAGTCCGAAGAAACCGTTGTCGAGGTAGTCGTCCATGCCGCCGCGCGCCTCAGGGTTGAGAGACAGCAGCGTCACCGCGTTGAAGGTGGCCATCAGCGGGTCGATCTTCGCGGTGCCGGACGCTTGCTTGGTGATCAGGAAGGCGTTCGCCGACGGCACGCCTTTCGCGTTGCCACAGGCCCAGGCCATCAGTGGCTGTCCGCAATGCAGAAGAACGCCCTCGGCCAGCTTCCGTTCGGTCGTTTTGATCGCTCCGGTGAGCTTCCATCCCTGGGAGATGCCAATGGTCTGGTCTTCCTCGACGCCGGCCTCCAGCAAGGCATCGAGCACCGCGCCGATACCGGCCGGGTCGAGCCCCACCTTGTCGAGCAGGCCAGCGTCGTTGACTCGCGCGACGTACCGGGCCAACTGCTCGACGTCGTCGCCGATCCTCTCGACAATCGTCAGGTCGCCGGCCGCCTCCAAATCACGCAGGCGGGGCGCTTCCGACTTGCGGCGCTCCAGGACTGATGGGTGCGCCCAGGCGTGCGACCAGTGCAGCCAGGTGCGGGCATCACGCTCACGCCCCATGATGGCGAGGCCCAACAGGTCATCCAGGCCACCGCCATCGACACCAGCCACGATCACCTCGCAGCGCGTCAGCAGGTCGTCCAGGGTCATGCCCGGCGACGCTTGCGGCTCCCAGTAGGCGGCCCCCACCCAGGCATCCGACATCAGCGCCAGGCCGATCTCGATGTTAAGAAACTTGGCGAGGAAGCCTCGCACCTCAGCCTCACCGTCCAGCTCGGCCTGCATGAACAGGCGTTCGAGTGTCGGACGGTCTACCGAGAACCCCATGTTGGGGTTCACCAGGTGGAAGTTCTCCGGGCGCCGCGCCTCCCCGCTCTTGATCATCTCCGCGGGGAACTCGTAGATGACCGGCAGGAACCGGTTGTCCTCGATGCGCCCGTCTCGGACACCGCGGGCGTAGGTCAGCTTCGACTTGAACACGCCAGCAGGCGGTTCGTTGGACTGGGTCGTCAGCCAGATGATGAAGCCTTCCGGTCGCGACAACAGTCCGCCCGTGGCCTCCCGGATCATGTCCGGCGCCTTGGGGTTCTTGCCGAACAGCCAGGCCTCGTCGATCAGCACGCCGACGGCCTTCTTCCCGCCCACCACATCGCTGTCAGCAGCGACCACCTTCAGAGTGGCCCCGGTCTCGCGATGGGTAATCAGGCGCATGTGCGGCTGGACGTGGAGCAGCGCCGAGAGCTCTTCGTCGTGCTTCACCATCGCTGCCGCCGGCTTGAAGCTGTTGTCGGCGATCTCCTTGGTCGGCGCGAGGATGATGAACTCCGCCTCGAGCCGCCAATTCCGAATCAGCGCGGTCAGCATGATCGCGGCGGCGATGGTCGACTTCGAGTTCTTCTTCGGGATGCAGAGGAAGTACTCGGTGATCAGTCGCTGGCCGGTCTCGCTGTCGTAGCTGCCGAAGATCGCGCCGGCGAAGTCCAGCACCCAAGGAGCACAGGCCGCCTCAATAGTCGGGCTGCCGGGAGCATCGACGATCTTCAGCGCGCGGAAGACTTCGAGCCCTTCCTCGGCCTCCGCCGGAAAGAGCGGCGGCGGAATGATTGATTCGCCCGCACTCAGGCGCTGCCACCATTCGGGGCAGGCAGTTGTCCAGAGCATGGGTTACCTCTTCACGACAGTGAGCGGTGGCTTGCTCTGGCTGAACTTGCCTTTGCCAACTTCCTTCGCTGCTTCCTGCTTCGCTTCCTTCTTGCCCTGCTCGCCCTTCTTGCCGTGCACGTAGGGCATGGCGGTCTGTGCAGCGTTGCGCCGGTCGAAGACCTTCGCGCGCGGCTCATTCATCAGGGCCAGCAACCACTCCAGCGGGTCTTCCGTGTCCGGCAGGCAGGTTAGGAATTCGCCGTCGGATTCATCGATCTCGGGCGGATCGTCGGCTTCATCAGGGGGCGGCTTTGAAGACCTCGTCGATCGCGCCTTGCCTTTAACATTCAGCTCGGCTTTTAACGCCTCGATCGCCGCGATGATCTTCGGATCTTTGGCCCACCGTGAACCCGACACGGAAGCGCTGGAGCCCAGACAGCCAGCGGCCTCAGCCGCTTCTTTGTTGGACGCACCACGGGCCTTTGCGTCAACAAACCGTCGCTGTTTGTCTGTTAACGCCATTAACAAAAAAACCTTGGGGGTGGAAAAAATGTGCGAATGGGATCGGAGGCGGTCTAGCTGAGCGCC
>NZ_JAOCBT010000048.1:0-5414 GCF_029840045.1 Pseudomonas sp. GD03903
CGTTCCCGAACAAGCCCAGATCGTCATGTACCGTGGCAATGACGCCGGCAAGGAAGCCGCCCACGTCTACATCGACGGCCACCTGCAAAGCGCCCTGATGCCCGGCGGTTACACCGTGTTCTGCACCCCGGCGGGCGAGCATGCGCTGGAGTCCTACATCGGTGACGCACCGCTGTACGTCGGCAAACGCAACCCGGCGAGCTTCGCCAAACTCTCAGGTGGCCAGACCTACGTGCTGGAAGCCCCGGTGATGCCGCACCAGAGCACCCCCATCGTGCACACCGGCAAGGACGCCGAGCAGAGCCTGCAAGGCCTGCGCCGGCAGGCCCACGTCATCAGCCGCGCGCCCTCCGTGGTGCCGTGCCAGACCGAAACCAAGCTGAGCCTGCGCAGCGACGTGCTGTTCCACTTCGCCAAGGGTGGCTACAACGACCTGACCGCCGAAGGCCGCAGCCAACTGGGCCAGGTGGTGCAGGAGATCCAGCAGCAGCCCGGGCGTATCAGTGGCATCGAAGTGATCGGCCACGCCGACCCGATCGGCAAGGCTCAGGCCAACCAGACCCTGTCGCAGCAGCGCGCCGAGACTGTGCGCCGTGTGCTGCTGGAGCAGGGCGTGCAGAGCCAGCTGGTGCACGCCAGCGGCCGTGGCAGCGCCGAGCCGGTGGTGCAGTGCAACAGCGGTTCGCGTAGCGAGAAGATCGCCTGCAACGCACCGAACCGCCGCGTGGAACTGGTGATCCAGGGAACTCAGAACGGCGGTTGAGAATGGCCCGGTGAGACGGTTCGGATAATTTGTTTTCCGAGCTGTCTCCGGGGAAACTCAGCCCTTGTCTGGATTACCCGGCAACACTAAAAAGCCCGCCTTTCAAGGCGGGCTTTTTATTGGGCGGCGTTTGCGGCAACGGAGCTGCTGCGGTGATTGGCCTTCTGCCCAATGCCGACTCGCTGCTGATCTCTACGCAGCCTTCCTACAACTATTCGGAATATCTATCCATATCATCGGAATGGTCTGAGTATAACTCTCATAGCTGCAAATTCAGACTTGATGCCTCGAAAACCGTCCCTCCCCGAGGCAATCTATAGATGTCTACTGAAAATGTTGGTCTTGTTGCAGTCAGCGAAAATGCAACCACGAAGGTTGCCGTCAAATCAGGAGGCAAGGTCAAGGCGCAAGTGGGTACCAAGTACCTGCTCCAGGTAGAAAACAGCAATGTAGCGCCCGAGAACGTCAGCGTTAAACGTGTCGGCAAGGACCTGCAGGTCTTCCTCAACGGCAGCGAAGAGCCTGAACTGGTTATCCAGGACTACTTTGCAGAGGGCATGGATACGCAGCTCTATGGCGCTGCCGAAGATGGCCAGCTCTATAGCTACGTACGAGCCGACGGCGAAAGCTTCCTGTTGGCGGATGGCGAGCTCGAACCAATTGTCCTGGGCACCTCCTCGCTGGGGACCGCGCCGCTCGCTTACGCGGGGATGGAGAGCGCCGGCAGCGCCCTGTTGTGGCCGCTGCTCGCGGGGGCGGGCGTTGTCGGGGTGGCGACAGCCACCAGGAGCAGCAATAGCAACCATCACGGTCTGCTTCTGCAGGCGCCGGCAAAGCTGGCGATCAGCAACATCACCAACGATAACGATCCGCTTCACCCGAGCAACATTGCCCACAACTCTGCGACCAACGACCCCACTCCGGTCGTGTCGGGCAGTGGTGCAACGCCGGGCGACATCATCCATGTGCTCGACAATGGCAATGAAATCGGTAGTACCACAGCCAATGCCGATGGCAGCTGGAGCTTTGTACCGGACCTGCCGCTGGATGACGGTACGCACGACATTGTCGTCATCGATGAGGACCCCGCGACCCACGAGAAGAGCGAGCCGTCCGATCCCTACACGATCATCGTCGACACGAATGCCCCGGATGTCCCGGCGATCAGCGACGTCATCAATGAACGCGACGTGGGCGGTCCGATCCATGTCGAACCGAACGGCCTGACCAGTGGCAGTACCCCGGTGATTTCCGGTGTTGGTGCCGAGCCGGGCGACACCATCCACGTGATGGACAATGGCAGCGAGATCGGTACTGCCGTGGTCGAACCCGACGGTAGCTGGAGCTTTACCCCTGGCTCGCCGCTGGCCGACGGCGCGCATGAGCTGAGCGTCAGCGCCGAGGACCCGGCTGGCAACAGGAGTGATCCATCCGCACCGTATCCGATCACCATCGACACAAGCCCACTGATTGCAGACCTGTGGTTCGACGCGCTTGCCGGTGATGACATCATCAATGCCGTCGAAGCGACCTCTGTCGTGGTTGTTTCGGGCGGTTCTTCCGGCGCGCGCGCTGGAGATATGGTGATAGTGACCTTCGGTGAGCTCAGCTACAGTTCGACTGTCGCTGCGGACGGGCGCTGGAGCGTCAACGTCCCGGGCTCCGAGCTGGTCGCCAACGAGCCACCGCGAATCTATTGCACCTTGTTCGCCACGGATGCGGCTGGCAATGAAGTGTCCGTGTCGACCTTCCACATGTACACAGTCGACCTTATCCCCCCGGATGCTCCCACCATCGACTCGGTGGCCAACAACAACGATCCGGAGCACCCGATCGACGTCGCCAAGGACGGTTCGACCAACGACAATACACCGGTACTTTCCGGTGAAGCCGAGCCGGGCAGCACCGTTCACGTCTACGATAATGGCGTGGAGCTGGGCACTGCCGTTGCTGACAAGGACGGCACCTGGTCGTACGAGGTCCCGGTTGACAAGGCCCTGGCGGATGGCGAGCACGACTTCACCGTCATTGCCGTAGACGCCGGTGGCAACCCGAGCGTGCCGTCGAATGATTATCCCGTGGTCATCGACACTGACCCTCCGACCCCTGATACCAGCCATCTGACCATCGATGCCGTCGCCGGCAACGACCTTGTCAACCAGGACAAGGCCGCGCAACAGCAGACCATATCAGGGCACGCCTCGGGCGAATTCCAGGCCGGTGATATCGTCAGGTTCGAGCTGAACGACACTTCCTACAGTGCGGCGGTCGACGCCTCGGGCGACTGGAGCGTGCAGGTCGCGGGCTCCGACCTGGCGGCTGAAACCAATATCCATGCCACCCTCGAAGCGCACGACCTGGCGGGTAACGTCGGCATGATCGATGCCGACCGTCCCTACACGGTGAACCTCACTCCACCGCTGGCTTCGCTGTCCATCGACATTGTGGCCGGCGACGACATCGTCAACATTGCGGAAGCTGCTGTAGACCAGGCCATTACCGGTGGGTCCACCGGTGGCCGTGCGGGCGATGTGGTCAAGGTCATCGTCAACCACATCACCTACAGCGGTACCATCGATGCCAATGGTGACTGGAGCATCTCCGTTCCGGGCGCTGAACTGGTGGCGGATGAGCTGCACATCATCAATGCGACTCTGGATGCCACCAACGTGGCAGGCAACCACGCCACGGTCACTGCGGAGCATGCCTACTCGGTTGACATCATCCCGCCGGTGGCAACGCTGACCATCAACGTGGTGGCCGGTGACGACATCGTCAACATCGCCGAATCGAAAGTAAACCAGACCATCAGCGGCAAAGTGGTCGGCGAATTCAAGGCTGGCGACCTGGTGAGCTTCACCCTCAACGGCACCGACTACAGCGCCACCGTGCGTGCGACGGGCGACTGGAACGTGTCGGTGGCCGGTAGCGATCTGGCCGCAGAGACCAACATCCACGCGACCCTGGTCGCCCACGACACCGCCGGTAACAGCGCGAGCATCGTGGCCGACCATGCCTATGCCGTGGACCTGATTGCGCCGGAAGCCACGCTGACAATCAACGTGGTGGCGGGTGACGACATCCTCAACCTGGCCGAGTCGCAGACCAGCCAGACCATCAGCGGCAAGGTTGCTGGTGAATTCCTGCCCAACGACCTGGTGACCTTCACGCTCAATGGCACCACCTACAGCGCAGCGGTCAACGCATCGGGTGACTGGAGCGTGCCGGTGGCCGGCAGCGATCTGGCCAAGGAATCCAACATCCACGCGACGCTGATCGCGCATGATGTGGCGGGCAACAGCAGCACCGTAGTCGCCGATCATGGCTACGTCGTGAAGCTGATACCGGAAGACGTGACGCTCACCATCGACACCGTGGCCGGTGACGATATCGTCAACCTGGCGGAGTCGCAGACCAGCCAGACCATCAGCGGCAAAGCCATTGGCAGCTTCACTGCCGGCGATCTGGTGACCTTCACGCTGGACGGTACGGACTACAGCGCACAGGTCAATGCCTCCGGTGCCTGGAGTGTGCAGGTGCCGGGCTCTGCCCTGGCAGGTGATCCGGGCCTTAACATCCACGCTACCCTGGTCGCGCACGACGATGTGGGCAACGTCAATACCGTCACCGCCGACCACGCCTACCGTGTGGATACGGTGCCGCCGGTGGCAACGCTGACCATCAACGTGGTGGCCGGTGACGACATCGTCAACCTCGCCGAATCGAAAGTGAACCAGACCATCAGCGGCAAGGTGGGTGGCGAGTTCAGTGTTGGCGATCTGGTGAGCTTCACCCTCAACGGCACCGATTACAGTGCCGCCGTGCGTGCGACCGGCGACTGGAGCGTGTCGGTGGCCGGTAGCGATCTGGCGGCGGAGACCAACATCCACGCAACCCTGGTCGCCCACGACACCGCCGGTAACAGCGCGAACGTCGTGGCTGACCATGGCTACGCCGTGGACCTGATTCCGCCAGTGGCAACACTGAGCATCAACGTGGTTGCTGGTGACGACGTGGTCAACGCGTCCGAAGCCATGACCAATCAGAGTATCAGCGGCAAGGCCGGTGGCGAGTTCCTCGCCGGCGACGTCGTCAGCTTCACACTGAACGGCACGGCCTACAGCGCGGCAGTCAACGCCTCGGGTGACTGGAGCGTAGTGGTGTCGGGGACCGACCTGGCCAAGGGCAACAGCATCGAGGCGACCCTGGTGGCCCACGATATCGCGGGCAACAGTTCCAGCGTACCGGCAAGCCATCCGTACACGGTTGACTTGATCCCGCCAGTGGCAACGCTGAGCATCGATCCGGTAACGGCCGACAACATCCTCAACCTCGAAGAATCGAAAGTCAGCCAGACCATCAGCGGCAAGGCTGGTGGCGAGTTCCTCGCCGGCGACGTCGTCAGCTTCACGCTGAACGGCCATGCCTACAGCGCCGCGGTCAACGCCTCGGGCGACTGGAACGTCTCCGTCAGCGGTGCGGACCTGGCCAAGGAAACCAATATCCACGCCACCCTGTTGGCGCACGACAGCGTGGGCAACAGCAGCACCGTCACCGCTGACCACGGCTATACCGTCGACCTGGTTTCCACCACCCCGGTAATCACCTCGGTCTACGACGCCGTCGGCGACAAACAGGGCAACCTGGTTCT